>DATBYI010000166.1:0-4557 GCA_036513815.1 Solirubrobacteraceae bacterium | reverse complement strand
GCGAGGCGGTCGTGTTTCTCGAGGTAGGGAGCGAGGTATTTGGCGGCGATCTTGGTCGCTGGCGCCCATGTCGGCGTGTCGGTGATCTCGGAGCTCGATCCGTGGGTACCGGTGACGTGCGCGCTGAGGTAGCGTGGCTTGCCGCCGGTCAGGAGGATTCCGTGGATGACGGGATCGAATGGCGCGGGTTCGGGCGCGAAGCCGGCGAGCGCGGCGATCGCCTGCGCGGCGACGTCGGCTTGCTGCGCGGCGATACCGCCGTGCTTGATCGCGAAATTGGTCGCGTCGCCCGCGGCCCACACGCGGTCGATACCGGGCACCTTGCAGTGAGCATCGATTGGGATGAAACCGCCGGCCGGACCCGCGGGCACGCCGGGCACAGAGGGACCGTGAAGCTCGGGCATCGCGACGATCCGATCCGCCTCAAGGTGCCGCGCACCCGGACTGATCGTGACGTGACCCGGCTCGGGAACCTCGCAGTGGGCCGAGGTGATCGTCGAGATCCCGTTGTCCTCCAACAGCTGCCGCACGGCGTCGCTCGCGCCGCGGCCGAAGATCGCCAGCGGCGCGTCCTCGGGCGTCGCGATCGTGATCGACAGCTCGATGTTCATGTCCTGAGCCCGCGCGGCTGTCATCAGCGCAAGCTCGTAGATCGGCAACGGCCATCCCATCCGCCCAGGGGCGATGAACGCCAAACGACGCACATAACCACCCTCAACGTCCTGAATCAGCCCGTGCAGCAACTCATCCAATCGCGCGTCGTCAACCGTGAGCGCATGCTCAAACCGCGCGTACAAGCGAGCGCCGAGAGCGAGCAGAACCGCATCGTAGGAGAGCCGCTCCCCCGCCTCGGTATGCAACACACACCCCTCAGGATCAAGCCACTTGAAGCTGTCAACGCGAAGCTCCACGCCAATGTCCCGCGCGAGCTCCTCAAGCGGATAGCTCCGAGCCTCCGCGAAGCCAAACGGCTCGCGCACAATCATCGGCCGGTACACGAACTCCGGATTGGGCGCAATCATCGTCGTCGCGACGCGCGCACCACCCAACTCGCGCAACACCAACGCCGCCTCGAGCCCCGCCACCCCACCGCCCACAACAACCACATCGAACGACTCAGCTGAAGAGTCCGCGAACGTCACAGCGACCCTGCGTCAGGGAGAACCAGCGGGTGGGACATGTGGACCTCCGGGTTGGTGGAAACCTCAGAAGTCAGACTGTGCTGCCCGCCCAGTGGGGGCCGACCTCACAATGAATGCCCTCTAGATCCAGCCTACTCCTCACGTCAAGCGGTCCCAAACGGCCAGACCGTCGGACGCGAACGGCGAGGACCGGCCGTGTGACCGATTCCCCGGTTCAGCGCTGATTGGGTTACGATCGGGCGGTCTCGCCTCCTGATCGCGCCCTGCCCCGTCGTGACGACACAAGACGTCAAGAGTAGATCCCAGAAGCACGGCGATGTGCTCACCGCGATCTCGGACGGAATGGTGGCGCTGCTGAAGGAGTTCTACGGGCGCGGGCCGACGCGGACGAAGTCCTACTACGCGGACGACTTGGTCGTATGCATGCTACGTGGCGGCTTCTCACGCGTGGAGCAGACACTGCTCGAAGGCGGTCGCGGCACAGCCGTTATTGAACAGCGCATGGAGTTTCAGGAGCTGATGCGGGAGCGCTTCGAAGCGGTGATCGAGCACGCAACCGGCCGGCGGGTGATCGGGTTCATGAGCGGCAACCAACAGCACCCCGACATGATGTGCGAGGTGTTCATCCTCGCGCCCACCGATCTGGTCGACACGCACGAGATGCCGGCGACCAGACCACCACCAGCGGCCTGACGCCGAACCATCCGTACCGCTGTCGTCCGAAGCGCTCAGGCGCCGGGAAGAACGACGAACCACAGCCTGTCGGCGATCGCGACGAGCACGACGCCAGTCGCCCGCTCTCAGTCGCGCCCAAGCAGCATCGCAATTCCCTGGCCACCCCCGATGCAAAGGGTAACCAGCCCAAGCTTGTGGTTCTCGCGTTCCATCTCTCCCAAGATCTTGGTGGTGAGGACCGCGCCCGTGGCAGCGATCGGGTGACCGAGGGCGATCGCTCCGCCGTTAGGGTTCACCTTCGCGGGGTCGAGGCCGAGATCCTTGATGACCGCCAGCGACTGGGCGGCAAACGCCTCGTTGAGCTCGATCACGTCGACGTCATCAAGCGTCCGGCCAGCCCGCTCGAGTGCCTTACGCACGGCGGGGACGGGGCCGATGCCCATCGTCTTGGGCTCCACACCGCACACGGCGTAGGAGAGGATGCGGGCCCGCACCGGCACACCCAGCTCCTGCGCACGGCCTGCCGACATGACCACGACCGCGGCGGCCGCGTCGTTCACCCCGGAAGCATTGCCGGCCGTGACCGTGCCGTCCTTTTTGAACGCCGGCTTGAGCTTGGCAAACGTCTCGAGCGTGGCATCGCGCCGCAGGTGCTCATCAACCCTGAACTCCACACTCCCCTTGCGTGCCTTGACCTCGATCGGTACGACCTCCTCATCGAACAGCCCTCCCTCAATCGCCACCTGGGCGCGGCGATGGGACTCGAGCGCGAACTCGTCCTGTGCCTCGCGCGAGACCCCGTGGGACTCGGCCACGTTCTCGGCCGTCACGCCCATATGGATCTGATTGAAGGGGTCAGTCAGGCACCCAACGACCGCGTCGACGAGCGAAGCGTCGCCCGTCCGCGCCCCCCAGCGCGCGTTCTCCATCCAGTAGGCGCCCCTGCTCATCGACTCCGCACCACCTGCCAGCGCCACGTCGGCATCACCGGACTGGATCGCCTGAGCGGCGGACACGATCGCCTGCACGCCGCTGCCACACAGGCGGTTGACCGTGAAGGCCGGCGCCTCCTTGGGGATGCCGGCACCGATGCCGACCACCCGGGCCATATACATGTCCTCAGGTGAGGTGTGGATGACGTTGCCGAATACCACCTGCTCGACCTGTCCTGGCTCAAGGCCCGCGCGTTCGATTGCTGCGCGCGCGACGGTCGCGCCAAGCTCAGTTGGTGGAACGTCACGCAGGCTGCGTCCGAAAGAGCCGATCGCGGTCCGGGCCGCAGAAGTGATCACAACGCTAGTCACGTGCTTCCTTTGGTCGTATTGGTGGCACGCGTCACCACGTCTGGACGCGCTCGACTGGGCGCCGTGGCTCGACTCGCAGTCGCATGTCGAGTACCACACAGCCGCTGGTCATGCACCGGACGGGGTTGAGGTCGGTCTCGACGACCTCCGGGACCTCCCGGAGCAGAAGGGCAAAGCGCAACATCAGCTCGCGCAGGGCCTGACGATCGAGGGCAGCGCTGCCGCGGAACCCGTCCAGCTCAGTCGCAACGCCCTCGGCGGAGTCGATCAGCTCGTCGGCTTCTGCATCCGTTTCCGGTAGCAGGCGGAACGCAGCCGTTCGCCCAAGACCGGCCCGGCGACCGCCGAAGCCGACCCCCAGCACCGGCCCTAGATCGGGATCGGTGACGGCCCCGACCAGCATGTCCCCGCCGGGTGCGACCATGCACTGGACGATCGCTCCGATCCATTCCCGTCCGGTCGCGTGCACGCGTCGCTCGAGTTCGCTCCAGCCGGATCGCACCGCTGACTCATCGTCCAATCCAAGCATCACAGCGTCGATGTCGCTCGCATGCGCGGGAGCGGGAAAGTCCGCCTTCAGCGCCACCGGAGCCGCTATTTTCGCCGCCACGGCCACCGCGTGCTCGACATCGCGACAGTGATGCGAGGCCCGGACCGGGATCCCGTGCGTGGCCAGCAAAGCCTCCGCCTCGACGAGCGAAAGCCAGCCGCCTGCTGGCTCGCGATCAAGCAATGAAGAGATCACCGCACGCGCCGCCGGCCCGTCCAAGTCGCTGTACCGCGGCGGCTCGCCGAGCGGCCGCGACAGCCATTCGCGACGTTCGGCGGCGCGAGCGAGCACGGCGGCGCACGACTCGGGGAACAGGAAGTTCGGCACGTCCAGACCGGTGCGCGCCGGCAACCGGCCGCCTGACCCCAGCACCGATGCGACCACCGGCTTGGTTTGGCCCGCCGAGGCCCCGGAGATCGCCTCGAGCACTGCCTCCGCGTCGCCGTCATAGAACTCGACGTAGAAGACCATTAACGCATCGATACCGGGATCGCCGAGTAGCTTCGGGATGCTCGCCGAGTATTCATCCGGTCCGGCGCTGATTCCCAAGACCAGAGGATTCTGCGCCTCGCTCCTGTCGCTCACCTCCAGCCCGCGCGTCGCACACGCGTCGGCGGCGAGCGTCGCCACCCCCGCGGAGCTGCTGAGAATCGCAACCCGCCGGCCAGTCGGCAGCGGTTGGCGCTCGAAGAACTCGGCGGCATCGAACAGCTCCTCGCCACTGCGGAACCGCAGCAGCCCCGCTTGATAGAGCAGCGCGTCGACGGCCGCGTCGCCACGCAGGGCCGCCGCCGTGTGCGAGCTCGCCTCGCTGAGCACGCGCTCGGCCCGTCGACGCCCCTTGACCACGAGGATCGGCTTGCGGCGGGACACGTGCCGTGCGATC
>DATBYI010000165.1:0-16123 GCA_036513815.1 Solirubrobacteraceae bacterium | reverse complement strand
CGGATGAGCTCCGCGCGCACTGCGCGACGCGGCTGGCGGCGTTCAAGGTGCCCAAGACGATTGCCTTCACCGATGAGCTTCCCCGCACGCAATCGGGCAAGCTCCTGCGGCGCCAGCTTTAATCGACACGTGTCCTCGGCCCCACAGTACGACCAGTCGGACCCGGCTTCTCCAAACCAGCTGACGATCGAGCAGCTCGCGGCGCAGTCCGGCATGTCGGTGCGCAACATCCGCGCCCACCAGGCGCGGGGCCTGCTCGCCCCGCCCGAGGTCCGGGCCCGGGTCGGCTACTACGGCCCGGAGCACCTCGAGCAGCTGCGGCTGATCCGCGACCTCCAGGAGGACGGCTTCAACCTGAGCGGGATCAAGCGGCTGCTGGACGACACGCGCGGGACGGCCGAGCGGCTCCAGCGCTTCGGCGAGGCCCTGAGCGCCGTCGCCTCCGCCGAGCGGGGCGAGACGCTGACGCTCGAGGAGCTCGGCCGGCGCTTCCGGGTCAGCGCCAAGGAGGCGCCCGAGGTGCTCGCCGAGGCGGAGCGTCTCGGCGTGCTCGTGCCGATCGGCGAGGACCGCTTCCAGGCTCCCAGCCCGTCGCTGCTGGCGATCGCCGAGGAGGTGGTCGGACGGGGGATTTCGCTCCGTAGCGCGCTGTCGGTCCTCGAGGACGTCGATCGGCACTGCGACTCGGTGTCGCGCTCACTCGTCGAGCTGTTCGTCCACGAGATCTGGAAGCCGTTCGCGCAGGCCGACATGCCGGCCGAGCGGTGGCCCGAGATCGAGCATGCGGTCGACCGTCTCGGACCGGTCGCCTCGGAGGCGCTGATGGCGATCTTCCAGCGCCGGCTGCGCGTCCAGCTCGAGGACGCGTTCAAGGAGATCACGCGGCGTGTGGCCGAGCGCACGTCCGAAGATGGGGGCGGGTGAGATGGCCGATTCAGATTCGAATATCGAGGCGCTTCGAGCCGATCTGCTCGAGCGGTGGGAACGCGCGGCGAGTGGTTGGAGCCGGCGGGCAGAGCACATCCGCCGCTTTGGCATGCCGGTGTCGACGTGGATGATCGAGCACGCGGGGCTACAACCCGGCCAGCGCGTGCTCGAGCTCGCGGCCGGCCCGGGCGAGACCGGGCTGCTCGCCGCCGAGTTGATCCGGCCGGGCGGGACGCTCATCTCGAGCGATGCGTCCGAGAACATGCTGAACGTGGCGCGGGCCCGCGCCGCCGAGCTGGGGATCGACAACGTTGAGTTCAGACGGCTCGAGCTCGAGTGGATCGACCTGCCCATCGCGAGCGTCGACGTGGCGATGTGCCGGTGGGGAGTCATGCTGATCGTCGACCCCGAGGCGGCCCTGCGCGAGATGCGGCGGGTGCTCGTTCCCGGTGGCCGGGTCGTGCTCGCGGTGTGGGACCAGGCCGAGCTGAACCCCTGGGCGACGATCACCAATCGGGCGCTGGTTGAGCTCGGTCACGCAACGCCGCCGGATCCGACCGCGCCGGGGATGTTCTCGCTGGCCGCGCCCGGGCGCCTACACGAGATGCTCGAGTCGGCGGGGTTCGTCGAGGTGCTCGTGGAGTCCCTCGAGCTCCCGCGCTCTCCGGTGACGGCGGCCGAGGAGGTCGCCGAGACGCTGGATCTATCGAGCGCGTTCGCCGAGACGTACGATCGCCTGTCGGAGCCCGAGCGCCGGGCCCTCGAGGAGCGGATCGCCTCGCTGGGTGAGCCCTACGCCGGTCCGGAGGGGCGGATGGTCCTGCCCGCCCGGTCGCTGGTGGCCGCCGCCACGGCCTAGCGTTGCCGCGGCCCCGCGATTTCTTCCCGCTTCAAACCGATGAAGCCGAATTTGCAGGGTGAATGGGTACTTGCAGTGGTTCCGATCGGGGCTTGTCTTGACCACACTGCGGCGCATGCGTTTTCGATTCCTCCTGCTCATCGGCGTCGTGGCCGGAATGCTCCTCGTGCTTCCCGCCGCCGCCTCCGCGTTCTTCGTCCACGTCGTCGCTCCCGGCGAATCGCTCTCCTCGATCGCCGCGGCTGACGGTCTCACCGTCGACCAGCTCGCGGCCGCGAACGGCCTCTCACCCGACGCCGGGCTGGTGGCCGGCTCGACGGTGCAGATTCCGCCCCAACAGGAGCCAGGGGTGAGCGCGCCGGTCGTCTCGAGCGTGACATCCGGCGACGGAGACGCCGACGCGGATGACACCGGCTCGACCGCCACGGCCGTTCCCGCTTCGGCGAGCAGCACGGCCGGCGGCTCGTACGTCGTGCAGCCGGGGGACACGCTGAGCGCGATCGCGGCCCGCGCCGGCATGACCGTCGATGAGCTCGCCTCCCTCAACGGCCTGAACCCCAACGACTATCTGATCAGCGGCACCGCGCTGCGCCTGGGCGGCAGCTCGGGGCCCGTATACGTCTCCGCGGACGCGAACACGGGCTCGGCGACAAGCTCGCAGCCGATCGGGACGGCCGCCGAAGGATCGCCGACCGATCCGCCCTACCCGACTCCTGAGCGAGTCAGCGCGCCGGAGGTCGGGTCGATCGCCTCCGCCGACGGGGTGCCCGCATCGCTCGCCGACGCGATCGCCTGGCAGGAGAGCGGCTTCAACAACGACCTCGTCTCGAGCGCCGACGCGCGCGGCGTAATGCAGATCCTGCCCGGCACGTGGCAGTGGATCCAGAGCGACCTCAACTCGGGGGCGCCGCTGGCGCCGGCCTCGGCGGCCGACAACGTCCGGGGCGGCGTGCTCATGCTCCATTCGCTGCTCGACGCCACCGGGGGCGATCCGGCGCTCGCCGCGGCCGGCTACTACCAGGGTCTGTCGTCGGTCCAGCAGCACGGCATGTACTCCGACACGCAGCAGTACGTTCAGGACGTGATGTCGCTCGAGCGCCAGTTCGGCGGCGGCGGATGAGGCTGAGGCCGGCCTGAGAAACCGGCCGGGGCCTGCGCCTCGCTACGCTCCCGGTCGTGTTCTACGACAAAGATGCTGACCTCTCACTGCTCGACGGCAAGACCGTCGCGATCATCGGCTACGGCTCCCAGGGCCACGCCCATGCGCTCAACCTGACCGACTCGGGCGTATCGGTCGTCGTCGGCCTCCGGCCCGAGTCGAGCAGCGTGGCCAAGGCGCGCGAGCATGGCCTGCGCGTGGCCGATCCCGCCGACGCCGCCAGCGAGGGCGACATCGTGATGATGCTGGTGCCCGACGAGCTGCACCGCAGCGTGTGGGAGTCCGGGGTCAGCGACGGGATCGCCCCCGGGAACATGCTGATGTTCGGCCACGGGTTCTCGATCCACTACGGCGAGATCGTGCCGCCCCCGGATGTCGACGTCACACTCGTGGCCCCCAAGGGCCCGGGCCATCTGGTCCGCCGGCAGTACGTCGAGGGCTCTGGCGTGCCGTGCCTCACGGCCGTCCACCAGGACGCCACGGGCAACGCGCTCGCGGTGGCGCTCGCCTACGCCAAGGGCATCGGCGGCACGCGCGGGGGCGTGATCGAGACGACGTTCAAGGACGAGACCGAGACCGACCTGTTCGGCGAGCAGGCCGTGCTGTGCGGCGGGGTGACCGAGCTCGTCCGGGCCGGGTACGACACGCTGACCGAGGCCGGGTATGACCCGCGGCTCGCCTACTTCGAAGTCCTCCACGAGCTCAAGCTGATCGTCGACCTCATGTACGAGAAGGGCATCGCCGGCATGCGTTACTCGATCTCGAATACGGCCGAGTACGGTGACATGACCCGCGGCAAGGTGATCATCACCGACGCGACGCGCGACGCGATGAAGAAGGTCCTGACCGATATCCAGTCGGGCGACTTCGCCCGCGAGTGGATCGCCGAGAACCGCGCCGGGCAGGAGAACTTCAAGCGCATGCGCGAGGAGCAAAACGCCCACCAGGTCGAGGTCGTGGGCCGCGAGTTGCG
Organism: Solirubrobacteraceae bacterium; assembly: GCA_036513815.1. Lineage (GTDB taxonomy): Bacteria > Actinomycetota > Thermoleophilia > Solirubrobacterales > Solirubrobacteraceae > Palsa-465. The sequence continues at coordinate 12,205 of DATBYI010000165.1, read as the reverse complement.
CGCGAACATGGACTGGATCGACACCGAGTTCCAGGAATAGATGGGTCGAGCCGGGGAGGCGGCATGACCGACACCTCAACAGCCCTCAATATCCCGAACGACCTGAAGCCGGCGGACGGTCGCTTCGGCTCCGGGCCCTCGCGGGTCCGTCCCGAGCAGCTCTCCCGCCTGCCTCAGGAGGGCGCGGCGATCATGGGCACCTCGCACCGCCAGGCCCCGGTCAGGGGGCTCGTCGCGCAGGTACGCGCCGATCTGCGCGAACTGTTCTCGCTTCCCGATGGATACGAGATCGTGCTCGGCAACGGCGGGGCGACTGCGTTCTGGGACGTGGCGACCTGCTGCCTCGTCCGCGAGCGCGCGCTCCATCTCACCTACGGCGAGTTCTCCTCCAAGTTCGCGGCCTGCACGAAGGCCGCACCGTTCCTGGCCGACCCAATCGTGGTGACCGCGGACCCCGGCGACGCCCCGTCGCCACGCGGGGACGCCGGCGCGGACGTGATCGCGTGGGCGCACAACGAGACGTCGACGGGCGTGATGGTCCCGGTGGCGCGGCCGGCCGATGCCGGCGACGCACTGGTGCTGATCGACGCGACGTCGGGGGCCGGGGGCCTGCCCGTCGACGTTCGCGACGCCGACGTCTACTACTTCGCGCCGCAGAAGGCGTTCGCCTCCGACGGCGGCCTGTGGCTCGCCGTGACGAGCCCGGCCTCGCTCGAGCGGATGGGCGAGATCGCCGCTGCGCCCGGCGATGGCCGCTGGATCCCAGACTTCCTCTCGCTCCAGATCGCCCACGAGAACTCGATCAAGGACCAGACTTACAACACGCCGGCGATCGCGACGCTGTTGCTGTTGGCGGACCAGCTCCAATGGATGCTGGGACACGGCGGCCTGGACGCGATGGTCGCCCGGACGACCGAATCCTCGACGCATCTCTACGACTGGGCATCGCAGCACGAGCACGCCACGCCGTTCGTGGGCGACCCGGCCAAGCGCTCGCTCGTGGTGGGCACGATCGACTTCGACGACGAGGTCGACGCGGCGGACCTGGCCGCCACGCTCCGCGCCAACGGCATCGTCGACGTCGAGCCATACCGCAAGCTCGGGCGCAACCAGCTGCGGGTTGCGATGTTCCCGGCCACCGATCCGGCCGACGTGCGCGCCCTGACGGCGTGCATCGACTGGGTGCTGGAGCGGCGGCTGTGAGCACCACGGCGTCAGCTTCGGCGGGCACGGAGGCGGACGGCGCGCGGTCTCGGGTGCTGGTCGCCGAGAAGATCGGCGACTCGGGGATCGACCTGCTGCGCGAGCACTTCGACGTGGACGTCGGCGTGGGCTGGTCGCGCGACGAGCTCGAGGAGCGGATCGGCTCCTACGACGGGGTCCTGATCCGCTCCGCCACCAAGCTCGACGCTCCGCTGATCGCGCGCGCGGTCCGCCTGAGGGCGGTTGGGCGGGCCGGGGTCGGCGTCGACAACGTGGACGTCGAGGCGGCCACGAAGCGGGGGATCATCGTCGCCAACGCGCCGCAGTCGAACGTGATCACCGCGGCCGAGCACACGATGGCGATGTTGTTGGCGCTGGCGCGGAACGTGCCGCAGGCGCACGCGTCGCTCACGAGCGGCAAGTGGGAGCGGTCGAAGTTCTCGGGCGTCGAGCTCTACGAGAAGACGCTCGGCATCCTCGGGTTCGGCCGGATCGGCCAGCTCGTGGCCGAGCGGGCTCGATCGTTCGGCATGCGACTGATCGCGTACGACCCCTACGTGGGCGCGGAGCGCTACGAGCGGCTCGGCGTCGAGAAGGCCGATTCCTCGGATGACCTGTACGCGGCGGCCGACTTCATCACCCTGCACCTTCCGAACACGCCCGACACGAAGAGCTGGCTCGACGCCGATGCGCTGGCCAAGTGCAAGGACGGCGTGCGGATCCTCAACGTGGCCCGCGGTCCGCTCATCGTCGACGAGGACCTGCAGGCTGCGCTCGACTCGGGGAAGGTGGCGGGTGCCGCCCTCGACGTGTTCCAGTCCGAGCCGGTGACCGATCACCCGCTGTTCGGCTATCCAAACGTGATCGTCACGCCGCACCTGGGCGCCTCAACGGCCGAGGCGACCGACCGCGCGGGCTACCAGGCCGCCGAGCAGGTGGTCGCCGCGCTCGGCGGTGGCGTCGTGACCAGCGCCGTGAACGTTCCGGCGATCCCGGCCGAGGACATGGAGGTGCTCGGACCGTACGTCTCGCTTTGCCGCTCGCTCGGGAGGATCGCGGTCGAGCTGGCCGAGCGATCGTCGATCGACCAGGTCAAGACCGAGTTCCTCGGCCGTATCGCCGAGCACGACACCCGCCTGCTCGCCATCCACGTGCTGCTTGGCGTGCTCCGTGGGCACACCGAGGAGGACGTCAACGAGGTCAACGCGCCGGCCATCGCCGACGAGCGCGGGATCGAACTCGTCGAGATGAGGCGGGCCGCGGTGCGCGACTACGCCGACCTCGTCCGCGTCACGGTGACGAGCGGCGACGACACCGTGCTCGTCGCGGGCACGCTGTTCGGCCGGCGCAACCGGCCTCATCTGCTCGAGGCGTGGGGGCAGCGCTTCAACATCCAGCTCGAGCAGCACATCACGATGTTCCGCTACGGCGACATGCCGGGCATGATCGGTCGGGTCGGGACCCTGTTCGGCGAGCACGGAATCAACATCGTCTCGGCCGCGGTCGGGCACGTTGAGGCCGAGGACGTCGGTAGCGACGGGGTTGCGGTGATGGTGATCACCACCGACGCGGCCGTCCCGAACGCGGTGATCGACCAGATCGTGGCGCTCGACGGGTTCAAGGCCGGGCGCGCTGTGACGCTGTAGCCAGCTTGCGCTCATCCCGGCGGGGTTGCTCGGTCGTTTGGGGTAAAACTGTGGCTATGCGCCAGTTATCTCCCAACCGGGAGATGCGATGAGGGTCGTGGTCGCACCGCTCAGCAGCTTCCCGGACGGCGAGCGGCGGATCGTGTCGGCGGGCGGGCGGTCGATCGGCGTGTTCCGCGTGGGGGAGAACTTCTACGGGATCCGCAACCGGTGCCCCCATCAGGGCGGTCCGCTGTGTCTCGGGCATCTGCTCGGCGACGCGGTGGCGGATGCGCCCGGCGACGCGCGCATTTCGGCGGATCCGCTCCGGATCGCGTGCCCGTGGCACGGTTGGGAGTACGACCTCGACAGTGGCCAGTCGTTCATGGGTCCGGCCGCGGCGGGGGTCAAGAGCTACGGCGTCGGGCTCGAGCCGGGTGGTTCGTTGCTCTCCTCGACGGGCGCGGGCGCTGGCGCGGCCGCGGCTGCCCGTCCGGCCGAGCGGATCCCGGGCCCGTACGTGGCCGAGACGTTCGAGGTCAAGGTCGAGGACGAGTACGTGGTGCTGCATGCTTAAGGCGATGGAGGTGGACCATGTCGCAGGTTGAGACGACGACGAAGACGGACTCCGATTCGGCGCGGGAGACAACGCGGGCCGTCGAGCTGGTCGATTGCGACGTGCACGCCCAGGCGACCGAGCCGATGCTGTCCAAGTACCTGAGCGCCGCCGCGCGGCGGAGGCTCGAGCGCTACGGCCGGCGCACCCCGCGCGTCACCGAGTGGTACCCGCGCGCCCGGAACGCCGGCATGCGAGTCGACGCCTGGCCTGGCAAACCGGGACACATCTGGGGCAGCGATCCCGAGACCATGCGCGACCAGCTGCTCGACGAGTTCGGGGTCGACTATGCCGTGCTCGAGGTGCTGAGCGGACAGGACTGCTACGACCACCCGGACTTCGCCGCCGAGTGGAACTCCGCGGTCAACCAGTGGCAGGTCGACGAGTGGCTGTCGTTCGACCCCCGCCTGCGCGGGACGATCGCGGTGGCGCACGAGTATCCGTCGCTCGCGGTGGCCGAGATCGAGCGACGCGCGGCCGACGAGCGCTTCGTCGCGGTGCTGTTGCCGGCCAGCGCCGCCGAGCAGCTCGGATCGCCCAAGTACTGGCCGATCTACGAGGCGGCGACGGCGTTCGGCCGGCCGGTGGCGTTCCACACGGGCGGGTACGTCGACCACCGCGGCGCCGGCTATCCGTCCTTCTATCTCGACTACCACGTGGGCAACGGGATCGTCATGCAGAGCCAGCTCGCGAGCATGGTGGCCGGAGGTATGTTCGAGGCGATCCCGGGCCTGCGAGTCGTCCTGACCGAGTGCGGGGTGGCCTGGATGGCCGCGCTGTCGTGGTCCTTGGACGCTGCCTGGGAGCTCCTGCGTGAGGACCATCCGCGCCTCGAGCGCCGTCCCTCGGAGTACATCCGCGAGCACGTGTGGTTCACCACGCAGCCGATCGAGGAGCCCGATGATCCCCAGCACCTCGTCTACGCGATCGAGCAGGCCCGGCTCGGTGACCGGCTGCTGTTCGCCACCGACTATCCCCACTGGGACTTCGACTCGCCCAAGCAGGCCCTTCCGCGCGCGATGGGCCCATCGCTGCGCCGCGCGATCCTGTGCGAGAACGCGCTCTCGCTCTACGGGCTGCCCGCCGAACGGGCCGCCTGAGCGCCCGGGCGGATGATCGCCCCCGACGCCATCGACTGCGACGTTCACTGTGCGCCCGAGTCCTACGACGCGCTGTTTCCGTACCTGAGCGACTACTGGCGCCAGTACATCACCGAGGCGGGGGTCCGGCTGAACGGCCTGGCCCACGCCTATCCGCCCGGCTTGGCAGCCCCCGCGCCGTCCAGCTACGACGCGCTGGCGGAGGCGGTGTTCGATCAAGCCGGGGCTCGGTTCGTAGTCCTGAACTGCCTGACCGGGTTCGAGACGCATCGAAACCCATACTTCTCGGCGGCGGTCGCGGCCGCGGTCAACGACTGGATGCGCGAGGAGATGCTCTCCCGTGATCCGCGCCTCCGGGCGAGCGTCGTCGTATCGTCGGTGTCGACCGACGACGCGGTGTCGGAGATAGAGCGCGTGGGGGAGGGCCACCAGTTCGTCCAGGTGCTCCTGCCCGTGCGCAGCGACCTGCCGTGGGGACACAAGAACAACCACGCCATCTTCGCCGTGGCGTCCGAGCGCGGGTTGCGCGTCGGTCTGCACGCGTGGGGGCGAGCGGGCAAGGCGGCCACGCCGAGTGGCTTCACGACCACGTACCTCGAGGATTACCTGGGTAACCAGCCCATCGCGCAGGCGCAGACGCTGAGCTTCGTCAGCGAGGGCGTGTTCGAGCGGTTCCCCGAGCTCCGGGTCGTGCTGATCGAGTGCGGGTTCGCCTGGCTGGCGCCGATGCTCTGGCGCTTCGACAAGGACTGGAAGGGGGTGTGGCGCGAGGTCCCGTGGGTCAAGCGTCGCCCCTCTGAGTACGTGCGCGAGCACTTCCGCTTCACGACGGCGCCGGCGCACCTGCCGGCTGATCCGATTGCGCTCGACCGGCTGCTCGAGATGATGGACGGCGCCGGAGCGCTCCTGTACGCGTCGGATTACCCGCATCAGCACGACGGCGGGGTGGAGGCGCTGCTCGAACGGTTATCAGAAGAACAGCGACGGGCGGTTCTGCGGGATACAGCGGCTGAGCTCTACGGCCTAGGCGCCGGGGGAAGATGAGGCGACCAACGCCGCCACCAACTGTGAGCGCGAGCTGACGCCGTGCTCCCGGTACACCCGGCTGAGATGGGATTCGACGGTACGCAGGCTCATGTGAAGCTGCCGCGCTATCTCGGGGTTGGTGAGCCCTTCGGCCACTAGCTCACCGACTCGTCGCTGAGCGGGTGTCAATCCCTCGGCGGCGCGGGACTGCCTCAGCCCGATCCGGGACAGCTCGTCTCGAGCCCGTGACACCCAGAGTTGCGCGCCGAGCGGCTCGAACATGGCCAGGGCCTCCTCCAGCGTCTGCTTGGCTGCGGCTTTGTGCTTCGCGCGCCGTTCGATCGAGCCCTTCTCGACGAGCGTGCGCCCGTGCTCGAACGGGCGGCGAGAGCGGCTGTGCTCGGCGAGTGCGCGGTCCATCGCCTCGATGGCTGCGGCGAGATCGCCGCGGGCGGCGAGCAGAACGCCCTCGCAGCGCGCGGCGAGGGCGCGCATGTGGGAACTCTCGGCCGCTCGCGCTCGATCCCGCAGCTCGGCCAAGAGTTTCTCGGCCTCGTCGAGGCCGCCCATCGCGATCAGGGCCTCGATGTCGTCAGACCACACGGCGCTCCTGGTGAGCCCGGCAGGTCCGTATCCGTTCGCCAGCAGGTCTTTACGCAGTTGCTCGAGCCGGTTGTGAGCCCGCTCAGGCTGCCCCGAGAGCAGCTCGAGCGAAGCCAGCAACTGGATCAAGCGCCCCCTGTGCTGGAAGGTTCGTTTCTGCTCGGCCTGCGCCAGACCCTGCTCGGCCTTGGTGCGGGCGGTCGCCACATCGCCCCGGTCGAGAGCAAATCTCGCGTCCAGGGTGACGAGCCACAACAAACCCTCCTCGTATTCGCCGAGGGCCTCCTCAGCCTCGTGGCGATGCTGCTCGGCGAGCTCCGGATTACCCGCCTCCCATTCGAGCTGCGCCAGGACCAGCAGGAGGCCCAGCTGGTCCCATTCCTCGCCGCGGGTCAGCGCCCGCTGAACGGCTCGCTCGAGGAGTGGGCGAGCTCGGTCGATGTCACCGGCCCAATAGAGCGCCATCGCCCCCGACGTACTTGCCTGGTGGTACACGCCCGTCGCGGTCGAATCCGGCATTTCGGACAGCCGTGCCATCAAGTCATGGGGGATCCGCTCGCCGGTAGCCACGTGCGTCACCACGACTCCTCCGAGTGCCTTCGCCACCAGTTCCGGATCTCGCAATCGCTCCGCCACCTCGAGAGCCGACTCGGCGTGCGCCCGCGCACCCCCCAGCCGGCCGGCCTCGGCCGCCACGGCGGTGAGCTCGAACTGGATCTCCACACGCAACGCGTCGTCGTCACCGGCATCGGCGAGAGCTCCCTCGAGTAATTCGACCGCCGCCATCGGCTCGTCGCTCCGGATCAGAGCCAGCTCGATCTGTGCGCGTGCGCGGAGCGGGCCGCTCTCCAGATCGTGCATCTCGTCCTCGAGCGTTTCCCTGGCCCGGGACACCTCGCCGCTGCTGAACCGGTGGACCGCGGCGGCGATCATTCGCTCGCTTCGCGCGGCCTCCTGGTCGATCGGGGTCAGGCGCGCTGCGTCCTCCAGCAGACGGGCGGCCGACTCGGGCGCTCCTCGGCGGGCGGCGACGGCTGCGGCGCTCTCCAGGGCGTCCGCGATAGCGCGATTGGGCGCCTCAGCGCCGAGGGCGCTGTGCTGCGCACGCTCTTCTTGGTCGTCGAGCACCATGGCCAGTCGCCGGTGCAACTCACGCCGCCTCGAGACCGGCATCTGCCCGTAGTGCGTCGAGGCCAGAAGGGGATGGGTAAAGCGGACCCGGCCGCCCAAGATCTCGATGACGCCGGCTCGTTCTGCGCTCTCCAGATCGCTCAGGGCGAAGTCCGGGATGGCTGCTTGCAGCATGGCGAGGGTCGGATGCGAGAGCACCGCAATCGCCAGCATGGCCGCGTTGGCCCGCGGATCGAGGTGCTCCAGTCGCAGTTCGATCGCATCTGACAGCGTGCGGGGGACGGGCAGTTCACCGGCCCGGTCGCCGCTTGAGTGGCGGGTCTCGAGTTCGAGAGCGATCGCCAGCGCGTACAGCGGGTTGCCCCCCGAGGCCTGATAGATACGCCGCAACACCGGGCGCGTGATGGTCCGTTTCAGGCGCTCTTCGAGCAGCAGCTTGAGCGTCCTCATCGGAAGCGGCTCGAGGGGGACGGTCTCCATGCCCCGTCCCCCGAAGCGACGATCGAGCTCGAAGGCGAGCGTGCCCCGCGGCCCCGATCGACGTGCGAGGACCACTGCGATGGACTCGTGACGCAGCCGGCAGAGCACGAAGGCGAGAACGCGCGCCGACGCCGGGTCGAGCCACTGCTCGTCGTCGATGGCGAGGAGAATCGGCCCGGTGGCGGCCAGCTCGCGCAGCACGCTGAGAACGGCACGGGGCAGCGTCTGCCCGGCCTGGACGCCTTCGGGCACCTCGCCCTGGAACAGAGCCGCCTTCAGGCCATGAGCCTGGACCTCTGGAAGCGCGTCGATAACGCCATCCGGGAGCCGCTCAAATAGATCACTCAAACCCGAGAACGCGAGGACAGATTCGGGCTCGGACGGGGCGGTCTCCAGCACCCGAAGCCCGCGGACTCGCGCCGCGTCGAGGCACGCACGCCACACGGTCGACTTCCCGATCCCGGGCGTCCCCTCGAGGATGCAGCCAACCGGGCCGGAGGCGGCCGCGTCGAGCAGCGCCTCCAGGTGCCCGCACTCCGTACTGCGTCCAAATAGCATCGCTGCGATCGCCTTGCCCAGGGGATCCGGCCTCAGTGCGGAATCCTCTTACAAACGGGGGCTCGAGGGCGCACAAGTCTGCGGGATTCGCGGATTTACGGGGGAAGGGACCGCGGCTACGGTGGCTCGCACGATGCAACCTCCGGCCGCCCGATTGCTGCTCGCCGACCGCCGGCCGATCGCCGCCACCGGTCTTGCGGCCGCGCTGGAGGAGTGCGCCGGCCTCGACGTGAAGGCCATGTGCCATGACGTCGCGCAGCTTTCGGCCGCGCTCGGGCCCGGCAGGGGGCTCGACGCCCTGATCGTCGATGTCGAGGTGTTCGACGGCGACGCCTCGCGGACCGTCGGCACCGCTCGCGCGCTCGATCCCGGCGTCGCGGTTCTCCTGCTCATCACGCGCGTCGACGAGGCGCTACTCGCGGCACTCGGAAATGGGCGCGTCTCGTGCGTCTCGGTCTACAGCGACGCCGGGGCGCTCGTCTCGGCGCTCCGTGCGCTCCTCGGGGGCCAGACGCTCCTGCCGGAAGAGGTGCAACGGGCGCTCATGGACACGTTGAGGGAGCCGCCGCCCTCGGATCCGGTCCTGACGCTGCGCGAGGAGCAGGTCCTCGCGCTCGCCGCCACCGGGCTCACGATCTCCCAGATAGCGTTGAGGCTGCACATCAGCCACAGTACGGCCAAGACGCACTTGCTTCGGGTCTATGAGAAGCTCGGTGCCCCGAATCGTTCCGCCGCGGTGGCGACGGCCCTAGCCCACGGCATGCTCCACGTAGGCAGCCCGGCGTTAGATCATCGAGCGGCCTGACTCGGCAGCTCGGGCGGGCGACTTGAGATGCAAAGCCCGCAAATGGACAAACGTTTGATTGCAGGAACCGCGCCCCCCGGTACCCTTCCGGCACACGGGGGCGCGGTCCCCAAACACGCATAGGAAGAACGGCAGCGACAGACAGCACGCTGTGAGAGGTGAGGCTGTCCGATCTGTGCCGTTGGTCCCGCCGACGAAAGGGTTGCCGCATGAACTGGTTTGGCGGCTGATTCTGGGGAGGGGTTCGCGCAAGCGGCCCCTCTCTTCGCCTTCTGGCGGTATTGATCCCGTCATCGGCCGGGGGCAGGCCCAACTTTAGTGCTGTCCAGAAAGGTCTGGACACCTTTTGCATTCAGTAGTCGGGCGGGCCGGCCGATGATTAGAGGGCGATGGACCGCACAACTGCCACGGCTGGCAACGAACGTGTACGGCAACCAGGAGTTGGGGTCCTGGTCGTGCATGTCGGCGTGCTGCTCGCAGGTGTGGGGGTTATGTACGCGACGAGCAGTCTTGACCGCTGGCGCATCGGGCCGTTCGCTGTCCTCCTCGCGTTCGTGGTCCTCAGCGCCTTCATGGATTTCGCCACTGCCGCGACCAAGGTCCGGGTGTCGGGGGGACTCATCGGTCTGATGACGGCAATGGTGCTTCTTGGACCTGCGCCCGCAGCCATTCTCGGGTTGGTCTCGATGACCGTCGCCTGGACGCGCACGCGCGTCGTCTGGCACATCGCGCTGAATAACTTCGCGACCTTCTTGTGGTATCCCCTCGTGGCCGGCCTGTTCTTCAAGGAGACGGTCCGGCTCGCCGGCGTCGGCCCGCACTCGTTGGCGTACTACCTCCTCGTGTTCGCGACGTTCGTTCTCGGCCTCACCGTGAACTTCTTTGGGATCTTCGGCTTCCGGTCCTACTTGGATGGCTCCTCGCTCGTGGCGAACGCGCGCAAGGCCGTGCTTCCGATCCTGCCCGCACAGCTGTTCTCGGCGCTCTTGACGATGGCCGTCGCGTTTGTCGCGCTCGAGGCCGGGACGGTCGGGATCGTGCTCGCCGCGCTGGTACTCCTGATCTTCCACTACCTGGTGGGCGAACTGCTGAAGTCCAAGCAACGCGGGGACGAGCTGCACCGCGTCGCCACCACCGACGACCTCACCGGCCTCGCCAACCGCGAGCGCTTCCGGGCGCGACTCGACGAGACGATCGCCGCCGCGAAGGCGACCGACGGGAAGTTCGCGGTCATGCTCCTCGATCTGGACCGCTTCAAGGAGGTCAACGACACCCTCGGCCATCACTATGGGGACGAGATGCTCCGCGATCTCGGGCCGCGGCTGGCCGAGGTGATCGGGCCCGACGGTCTCGTGGCGCGCCTGGGCGGCGATGAGTTCGCGGTCCTGCCCGGCGAGACGACCGGCGAGACCGATCAGCTCGAGGCGATCGCGGAGCGACTGATCAAGTGCGTCCAGCAGCCCGTGGTGGTCGACGAGATGACACTGGAGGTCGGCGTCAGCATCGGGGTGGCGCGCTTCCCGCGCGACGGCGACGATCCGCACTCGCTGCTACGCAGCGCCGACGTCGCCATGTACGCCGCGAAGGAGGCGCACGCCGGCTGCAAGGTCTACGCGGCCGCGCTCGATCGCCATTCGGTCCGCCGCCTGAGCGTCCTGAGCGAGTTCCGCCGGGCGCTGGACTCCGACGAGATCGTCGTGTTCTACCAGCCGATCATGCACATGGACGGCGTGCGCGTGCACGGGGCGGAGGCCCTGGTGCGCTGGCAGCACCCCGAACTCGGCCTGCTCCCGCCGTCGGACTTCATCCCGATCGTGGAGCAGACGGGGCTGATCGGACCGCTCACCAAGCACGTGCTCGAGCGCGCGATCGCCGAGTGCGCGCAATGGCGACGGGCCGGCCAGCAGCTGACGGTGTCGGTCAACCTGTCGGTGCGCAACCTGCTCGACCCGGAGGTACCGGCGGCGATCGGCGATCTCCTGACGCTCTACGGCCTCGCGCCCGAGGCGCTCCAGCTCGAGATCACCGAGAGCATGCTGATGTCCGATCCCGACCGCTCGCTCGTCACGCTGACCCGTCTGGCCCAGCTCGGCGTCGGCCTATCGGTCGACGACTACGGCACGGGCTACTCGTCGCTGGCCAACCTCAGGCGGCTGCCGATCGACGAGCTCAAGATCGACCGGTCGTTCGTCTCGCCGATGCTGAGCGACGAGAGCGACCTGATCATCGTCCGCTCGACGATCAACCTGGGCCACGACCTCGGGCTCAAGGTGGTGGCCGAGGGAGTGGAGGACGAGGCGACGCTGAACCGGCTGGCCGGCCTCGGCTGTGATTTCGCGCAGGGCTACCACTTCAGCAAGCCGCTGGCCCCGGACGCGTTCACCCGGTGGATCGGCCTGCCCGTCGAGGTACCCGCCCAGGTCGCCTCGACCGATCTTTCAGAGCAGGCCGCGGCCGCCTGATCGACTCACCCGGACGGCCGGCTCTCGATCCAGGCGTCGATCCGCTTCCACCAGCCGTAGAGCCATTCGACCTGTTCCTCGGGCGTGTCGGGCACCCGATCCGACGGCTCGAGCCACATGCGGACGTGCAGCGTTCTGCCGATGGGCATGTCGCGCCAGAGCTGCGTCGGGTAGGCGGCCAGCCCCAGCCCGGTGTGGGCGATGAAGACCACGTCGGCGCCGCCGCGTGCCTGCAGCGCGGCCAGCGCGCCCGACGGCTGGGGCGGCATCACGTTCGGCATCGCCTCGGCCTGGTCCGCCGATCGGCGCCGGCCCTTCCGGCGCAGCCGATCGAGCGCGGAGCGCCGGCGCTCCGGCGTGAAGTTGCCGCCTTCGGGGAAGAGCAGAAGCGCGCCGCGGGGTCCGAGCCGCGCGACGGCCTGGCCGATCTGCTCCTCGGAGCCCTCCCGATCCGCGGGATCGATCGTCGCCTGCGGCAGCCGGTGGGCGAGGATGTCGATGGAGGGGTCGATCGTGATGGCCTCCTTGAACACCACGCTCGGCCGGCGGCGGAAGCGCGACATCAGCTCATCGATGATGAACAGCGTGTCGCCGGG
>DATBYI010000164.1:0-7674 GCA_036513815.1 Solirubrobacteraceae bacterium | reverse complement strand
GACCTGCCGGAGGTGTGCACGACACGTCGTGCACACCTCCTTCTTTCAGCAACGCAACTTGTAGAAGCCCATCGGGTTCTACGCTACGGTGGCGTTGGTGGCAGGCCGCATGACTCGACAGCGCGCACGCTTGGTGGCGCTTCTTGTCGCGATCGCGCTCCTCACCGGACTCACCGCCAGCGCGTCGGGGCAGACCATCCACAAGTCGGGCGACGCGCAGGCGCTCTCCGCTCGCGGAATGTGGATCTGGTACGTCTCGCGCTCAAGCGGCGGGACCGTCTCAGGCATCGTCTCGACCGCCCGCCGTTACGGCATCAGCACCGTGATCATCAAGAGCGCGGACGGCCCCACAATGTGGTCGCAGTTCAACTCGACCCTGGTCAGCGAGCTGCACGCGAGCGGGCTGAAGGTGTGCGCGTGGCAGTACGTGTACGGCAATCACCCCATCTTCGAGGCGGACGCGGGTGCGCAGGCCGTACAGGACGGCGCCGACTGTCTCGTCATCGACGCCGAAAGTGAATATGAGGGCAAATACGTCCAGGCGCAGAGTTACATAACTCAGTTGCGCAAGCTGATCGGGCAGAGCTACCCGGTTGCCCTGGCGGGCTTTCCCTACATCGACTACCACCCCGGGTTTCCTTATTCGATCTTCCTCGGCCCGGGCGGCGCCCAGTACAACACCCCGCAGATGTACTGGATGGATATCGGCACGAGCGTGAACACCGTGTACTCCCACACATACGCGTACAACCGCGTTTACGAGCGCCCGATCGACCCACTCGGTCAGGTGTGGCAGAACCCGCCCGCCGGCCAGATCATCCGCTTTCGGCAGCTTTCGCGAACCTACGGCGCACCCGGCGTGAGCTGGTGGGACTGGCAGCAGGCGAACACCGCGGGATGGGGTGCGATCGCGGTCGGCGCCGGCAACCTCACGAACGTGACCGCCACCACCGCGACCCCGATCCTCAAGCTCGGGTCCGTGGGTGATCTCGTCGTATGGGCTCAGGAACACCTGGCCACCGCCGGCTACACGACGCAAATCGACGGTGACTATGGGGCGAGCACGCAGTCCGCGATCGAGAGCTTCCAGACCGCCGAAGGGCTTGGCGTCGACGGAGTCGTCGGGCCCGACACGTGGACCGCACTCCTCCGCTTCGCCCCCGCGCCGGTCCTGTGGACCGCTCACTCCGGCGCCACGGTGGCCTCGGCGGCCGCGCTGCGCGGCGTCAAGGCCGGGCATCGCCCGCTCGTGCTCGAGGTCCCGAAGTCCGCGCACGCGCGGGCTACGCGCGACGAGATCGCCGGCGCGGGTACGTCGGGCTAGGGCGCCGCCGTCAGATTAATTCGTGCTCGCGGGCGTAGGCGACGAGGGCGGCCCGCGTCGTGCGCCCGGTCTTCTGCTGGATGTGCGCACGGTGCGACTCGACGGTGCGCACGCTTAGGTACAGACGCGTGGCGATCTCGCCGTTCGTGTAGCCGAGCGCAATCAGCCTGAGCACTTCGAGCTCGCGCGCGGACAGGTCGTCCGGAGGTCCGTTGGACGCCGGCGCGGCGGCGAGGCGCGCGCCGAGCTCGGGATTCAGATAGGTACGACCCTCGGCCGCGAGCCTTACCGCCTGCACCAGCTCCGAGTCGGCGGCCTCCTTGAGCACGTACCCGATCGCGCCAGAGCGCAGCGCCTCGCGCGCGAAGGCCGGATCGTTCTGCATTGTCAGCACGACGATCTGCGTGTCGGGCGCCGTCTCGCGCAGGCGGGGAATGGCCGGCAGGCTCGACTCTCCGGGCATGTTCAGGTCGAGGATGAGCACGCGCGGGTGGTACGCCGCGACCCGGCGTTCGGTCGTGGCGACATCACCGGCCTCGGCGACGACCTCGAAACCCTCCTCGGCCTGGAGCAGCATGCGCAGTCCCGCGCGGACCACCTGATGATCGTCGGCCAGGACGATCGTGATCGGACCGCTCGGCGCTGGCTCCTCCATTCGCGCCCACAATAGCTCGGTGTGGGTTAACGCGGTCTCATCGCCGGCTTATCCTGCCTTTGCCCGCGGGTGATGAGGATGTACAGGTGAGACGAGGGAGTCGGCTGGCGATCGCCCTTCCCGTGGTTGCCTGCCTCGCGGCGATCGTCGTGCTGGCAACGGCGGGGTCGCATGCACCATCGCACCGCGCGCCGGCCAGGATCATCGCCCGGCCCCACGGGCGTGCGCCGGTTCGCAACGCCCGCGCTACGCGCCGCGCGATACGCGTCAACGCACAGCTCATCGGCACGCTGCCCTCGGCGGTGCAGGACAGCGCGGTTGCACCGCTCGGGCAGGGCCGAGTGGTGCTGCTCGGCGGGATCGATGCCGCGCAGAGCTCGACCGACGCGATCACGATCATCGATGGGGGCACGGCCCGCACCGCCGGCGCATTGCCGGGAGCGCAGCACGATGCGCAGGCGGCGCTCCTCGGTGCTCAGGTCTACGTGTTCGGCGGCGGCGAGTTCACCGAATACGACCACATCCTTCGCTACGACACCGCCACCGGGCAAGTCACCACCGCCGGCAGGCTCCCCACGCCGGCCTCCGACGTCGCCGTCGCGGCGATTGGCGACACGGCGTACGTGGTCGGCGGCTACGACGGCGTGCATCCACTCGACACGATCGTCGCCTGGCGCTCGGGGGAGACTCCGCACGTGGTCGCGCGGCTCCCCGCCGGCCTGCGCTATGCGGCCGTCGCCGCGGCCGGCCGTCGATTGATCATCGCCGGCGGCGAAGCGGGCGACGCTCAGGTGCTGAGCGATGCGGTCTACAGCTTCGATCCCGCCTCCCGCGCGGTGCGCCGGATCGGACGGCTGCCGGTTCCACTCACCCATGCTGCGGCCGATGACCTCGATGGACAGGTGCTCGTCGTCGGCGGTCGCCGCGAGCTGGCGGGGGAGCAGACAAACGCGATCCTCGCCGTCGACCCGAGCACGGGGCACGTGGCGATCGCGGGCCGGCTGCCCACGCCTCTGTCGGACGCGATGGTGGCCACCACCGCAGACGACGTCATCGTCGCCGGGGGCGAGTCACCCTCCGGCGCGCAGCGGTCGGTCTTCAGCTTGTTGCCGCGCATCGCGCGCTAGTACGTAATAACCTCACGCAAGAACTGGTTCTAGGTGGCACGCGTCCGTGCGTTACGCAAAGCTTTGCCGCACTAGTTCAGTCCAACCACTCCTCCACTCCCAACAGGAGACGCGATGCCACCAGCCCGCAGGTCAACCACGAGTAAGTCCACGGCGCGAACCGCCAGTCGCGCGCCCGCGCGAGCCGCGAAAACCGTTCGCGCGCGCGCTGACGCCACGAAGGCGGCCACCCGCCGCGAGGTCGAGCAGTCGATCGCGCGCTTCGAAAAGCGCCTCGACGACGCGAACGACGCGCTTGCGACGCTCGGCAAGCACCTCGGCCGCGGTGCGCAGTCCAGCTACAAGGAAGTGACCGCCACGATGCGCGCGCTCCGGCGCGATGCGGCCAAGACCAACAAGCAGGCGCTCAAGGACTTCGACCAGCTGCGTGCCGCGCTCACCAAGCCGCGCGCCAAGACGAACGCGTCCGGTGGCTCGTCTCGGAGCACGGCCGCGAGCAGCTCACGTACCGCGGGCGGCCGCACCGCCGCATCGCGTTCGACCAGCTCACGCTCCACGACGTCGCGGTCGACGTCAGCGCGGTCCCGGGCGAAAAAGAGCTAAGGCACCGCCGTCAGGCGCCGCCGACCCATTCAGTCGAGCTAACCCTCCAGGGTGGCGCCGGCGTCGATCTGCATCGGCTCCGGCGCCTCGAGCTCCACGGTCCCGCGCACGACGACGTTCGCCCCGAAGGTGACATCACCGTGCACCACCAGGCGCTCGGCCTCACGCAGTGACGGCGCGCCATCGGGGAACCGCTGCTCGAACTCGTCGAGCAGCTTGTAGTACTTGGAGTCGAGCTCGACGTACGGAAGGCCATCCGTCCGTTCGGGAATCGGCGCGACGACCATGTCGGCCGAGAGCGTGTACACGTCCGAGCGCAGCACGAGCAGGTCGTCGGTCGTCTTGACCGGCGCGAACCGGATGCGGGGCACGAGCAACAGCTGTGCGCCCTTAATGCTTCCGATCGCGGCGCCCATCGCGCCCTCGAGCTGGACCACGGGCGGCGAGCTCGAGTCTCGCGGGTCAACCGTCTTGCGGTTGACGATCAGCGGCAGCTCGAGCACACCGCCGCTCGCGTCGAGCGTCTCCTTCAACGCGCGCAGGTCCACCCACAGGTTGTTGGTGTTGTAGTAGCGCCAGCGGCGATAGTCACGGAACGACTCCTCGTCCTCGGGCGGGGTCTGTGCCGTCTCGCGCAGCACGAGTTGCTTGTCGCTCTTACGTCGCGCGATGTGGCCGCCCTTGCGGTCGGCCTCGGTGCCGAGCACCACCTCCATCAGGAACGGGATCTCGCCGCGCTCCATGTGGGCCGGGATGCGTGCGTCGGTCGACGCGCCGAGGTTGTCGGCGTTGGAGATCATCGCGTAGCGATATCCCTGCTCGAGCAGCGCGTCGAGCATCCCCGAGCCGCTCAGCGCCGGGTACACGTCACCGTGACCAGGCGGGTTCCACTCCAGCGAGCGCTCCTTCGTCCACGTGATCGGCTCGAGCGTGTCGGCGTCGAGCTTCGGCACCATGCTCTGGAGGAAATCGAGCGGCAGGCCGACGTCGAGCTCCGGGTACGCCTTGAGCGCTCGGAGCGTCTCCTCGCGCGTGGCCTCGCTGTTCATGAGGATCAGCGGCAGACGGACTCCGTAGCGGCGGCGCAGCGCGAGCGTCTGCCCGACGATGATGTCGAGGAACGTTCGTCCCTCACGCGCCTCGACGAGCGACTTGGGACTGCGCAGGCCCATCGAGGTGGCGAGGCCGCCGTTCAACTTGATCACGGCGACGCGGTCGAGCACGTCGCCCACATCCGCGTCGGGCAGCTGTTCGAGCTTGTCTATCTCGCCGGCCGGCTCGAGTTCGGCCGTCGGCAGGAGCGTCGACTCTCCACCCGTCAAACGCTCGTAGGCGCTGCGGAAACTGCGGATCGCCTCGTCGGGCTGATCCGCCTCGCGCATCTTCGCCTCCGCCTGTTTGAGTCCGTCCTCGCTCGTCACGGTTGCCCGTAGTATGCCTGCGGGCCGTGTTTGCGTTCGTGGTGCTTGTCGCGCACCGCGGCCTGGAGCGTCTCGGCGCCCGGCTCGAGCAGGCTCGTCAGGAGTGCCATCCGCGCCACCTCCTCGAGCGTGACGGCCACCTCCACCGCTTTGGCCGGACTGGCGCCCCAGCAGAACGGAGCGTGGCCCCGAACCAGGGCGCACGGAAGCTCGGACGGTCCGCGCTCGGCGATGGTCTCGACCAGCACGGTTCCCGTCGCGCCCTCGTAGTCCTCGGCGACCTCCTCGTCGGTGAGCGCGCGCGTCACCGGGATCGGGAACGCGCACAGGTCGGCGTGCGTGGTTCCCAGCACCGGTATCGCGCGCTGGGCCTGCGCCCAGGCGACGCTCCACGTGGAATGTGTATGCACGACCCCACCGATCTCCTCAAACGCCCGGTAGAGGACCAGGTGGGTGGGCGTGTCGGTCGAAGGGCGTCGTTCGCCGGCAATGACATTCCCGTCGAGGTCGAGGACGACGATGTCCCGCGCGGTGAGCGCGTCGTAGGCCACACCGCTCGGCTTGATCGCCACCAGCCCGCGCTCGCGATCGATCCCGCTCGCGTTTCCCCACGTGAGCGGCGCGAGCCCGTGCGCCGGAAGCGCGCAGTTCGCGGCCAATACCTGCTCGACAAGGTCTTCGACCGCCACCGCGGTCAGATCTCGGCGTAGTCGATTTCCAGCAGCTCGGCGAGCCGGCGCCAACGGTCGGCGTGCTCGCCGAGGTTGGTAACGAAGTGGTGCGGTGCGCCCAGACCGAGCCACTCGTCCATGAACGAGCGCATCCCCTGGTCCGGACGGAAGTGGAAGTAGTGCATTTCGACCTTGGGTAGCTCCGGGGTGTCCAGCACCTCACCGTGACCGACGACCAGCCGGAACAGCTCCCCCTCCAGCGGCACGAGCGCCGCGGTGGTGGCCGGTCCCGGCTCGGCCGAAAACACGGGAGTGGGCGGATTGTCAAGTCGGCCGATACCCAGTTCGCGGTCGATCAATCGGATCGGACGGTCACGGCGCGCGATCTTCCAGTTCCCTTCCCCCATGTGACTGATCAGCACGGAGTCGAGGTCCCAGTCCATCGCATACATCTCCGAGAAGTGCGCGTCCCCGATCATCGTCTGAGCGGCGCACATCAACATGGTCGTGTTGGTGTCGCCCTCAGCGGCGAAGCCGTAGCCGTCGGCCATCAGGTCCGACGCCGCCAACAGCGGTAGCTGCTCGAACCGGCCGTCGCCACCGATCGAGTCGAAGTGAAACGAGAACCCGGCGTAGCCCTTGTCCTCGAGCAGGCCGCGCAGCGCGACCTCGAAGCGCGCGGCGTAGGCGTGTCTTGCCCGCGGCAGGTCGGAGGCGATCTCGAACCGTTCGCGGTGGCGCTCGATGACCGCGTCGACCTCGGCGTCGGACACGGCGGCGATCCGCTCCACCAGCGGCCCGAGGTCCTCGGTGATCACCGTCGGCCCGATCCGCCGCAGCATCGCGGGAGGGTCGTAGCGGATGTCGCCCATGCCGTTCATCGGGTAGCCGAGCAGCCCGATTTGCGTGCGCTTGAGGGCGGTGATCGCCTGGGCCGCGCGCGCCCAGTCCTCGAACGCGCGCGCGAACTCCTCCGACTGCCAGTCGCCGGTCATGACCGAGAACGGCACGCCCGCGCGCAATAGCGCGTTGGCCTGATCCTGCGCGCCGTGGATGCCCTGGTTGTAGGTGAGGTCGGCCATCGTCCACTCCGGCGTCACGCTGCGCTCGGGCTGGATGTTGGCGAGCGCCAGCGGCACGGGAATGTCGAGCATCGCTCGCACGCTGCGCATCGCGGGTCCGTACGTGAGCATCACGATCACGATCCCGTCCACGTCCTGCGCCACGAGCTCGTAGGCGATCGTCTCGATGTCCTCTCGGTTGCGCGCCGGCCGCAGGAAGCGCACATCGGCCACCGGCTTCAGACGCTGCGCCACCGACTCCGCATAACGCGCTTGGCGTTCGGTGATGCCCGGGATCATGTCGTCGTAGAGCTCCTGCATGATCCCCAGCAGACCGATGCGGGGTTGCCGGCTCGTGCTCATGCGTCTGTCCTTTCGCTCCGGATTCGCTTCAGCTCGTGCATCAGCCGGACCTCGGAGCGACCGAGCGTGTCGTACAGCGTCCGGTAGATCTCGTACACGCGGTCGTAGGTCTTCTTGGCGTTGAGGTCCGGTTCGTAGGTCCGTACGTGCTTGGGCCGGGTCGCGTCGATCGCGGCGCCGATGTCGGGGTACACGCCGGCCGCCACTGCGCCAAACAGCGCGGCGCCGCGGGCCGGGATCTCGCTCACCTCGGGCACGTGCACCTGGCGACCGCTCGTGTCGGCCAGCAACTGCATCATCAGCGGGCTGCGCTCGGCGATCCCGCCGCAGGCCACGATCTCCGAGATCACGAGCCCGTACTGCTCGAAGTTGTCGATGATTCGCCGGCTCCCGAACGCGATCGACTCGAGCAGGGCACGGTAGATCTGCTCGCGCGTGGTGTGCAGGCC
>DATBYI010000163.1:0-2005 GCA_036513815.1 Solirubrobacteraceae bacterium | reverse complement strand
CATCGCCGAGCAGTAGAACGGGGCGGCGCTCGTCGAAATCAACCCACCAGACTTCACCGCGATGCATTGGGCCTCCTGGCCTGGGGCTGTTGGCTTTGGCGAGGATTTGGTCGGTGGTTTGGGCCGGACGAAGGGTGGGTGTGGAACCATTGCCTCGCACCACCAGCCAGCTACGCACTAACGACGCGCATCGCTCGCGGTGACCACCAGCCAAGTTGCCGACGCGGTACTTGACTGGTGCCGACGCGCGCTCGCCGGGGATGCGCCCGCGCGCGAGTTGCAGGAGTAAAGCAGAGCCATCGACCCGCTTTGATGCAGCGACGCGCTAGCGATGCACAAATCGCCGGACGCGCTTTGCGCGGAAGGCAGAAGCCAGCGCTTGGCCGCCGGTCGCGTCTCAAGAGTGCTGTAAATGTGACGCGAGCTTAGGTTCCCGTGGTTGAGTCTAAGCGGCGGTCACCTCCTCGTCGAGCGTGTCAGGGTCGGCTTGTTGGTACTTGATCCGGTAGAGGCGTTGGCGGTCGACGTCGGTGAACGTGGCGCCATTGCTGGCGTGGGTGAAGAACAGGTCGAGTACCGCCCAGACGAGCGACAGGCAGCTGGTCTCGCCGGGGAACCGGCCCATCACTTTCGTGCGCCGGCGGACCTCGCCGAGCGACCGTTCAAGCAGGTTCGTTGACCGCCATCGTTCACGGTGTCGCAGGGGGTAGCGCAGATGCACGATGAGCGCGTCGAGGTCGTCTGAGAGGCAGCGAGCGGCCGCCTCGTAGCCGCGATGCTCGAGCTCTCCGATCAGGACCTGGAGGCGGAGCTTGCCGTCCTTGACCGAGGTCGCGTCGGTCAGCGCGCTCCAGTAGTTAAACCGGATCCGGTCATGCTCTGATTTCGGCAGCTTCGCGAGCAGATTTCTGAGCCGGTGAACGGCACAGTGCTGACGATCAGCCCGCGGCCAGATCTCCTCGACCGCACCGATCAACCCGGGGGCACCGTCGGCGACGACCAGGCGCGGTGCTGCGAGCCCGCGAGCGATCAGATCGCGGCCGAGCTCGAGCCAGTCCTCCTTGGACTCGCGTGCGCCCAACCTGACCGAAACCAGCTGCCTGTGGCCGTCTTCGTCAATTCCCCAGGCGCAAATCACGCCTTCCTTCGGGCCGCTCGGCCGGACCGGGAGATAGATCGCGTCAAGGAACAGCACAACCAACTGGATGTCGTAGAGCGAGCGGCGACAGAACGCTTCGAACCGCTCGTGCAGCTCCGCGCAGATCCGGGCGACCGTCGACCTGGAGATTTTCCCCAGCCCGGCCTCTTCGCACAGCGACTCGACGTCACGCATCGACAGACCGCGCACGAACCCGCCGATCACCAGCGCCTTCAGTGGGTCGGTCCTGAGCAGTCGCTTGCAGTGCCACTTCGGGAACAGCTTCGACACGAACGGCAGGACCGCCCCGCGCGCTTGCGGGATCTCGATCCGCAGCTCCCCCTCGGCCGTCTGCACGTGCCGCGGCCGGAACCCGTTACGCAACCCCGAGTCGTAGTTGCGCAGGCCGCGCTGCCGCTCCGGGCGGCGCTCGTAACGAGCCCGACCCAACCAGGTATCGAACTCCTCCTCGACCGCCCGCTGGATGATCAACCGGGCGCCGAGCCGACCGAGCTCGCCCAGCATCTTCTGCGGGTCACCAGCCATCCCCCTAGACAACAGCTTGTCGATCTCAGCTTGTATCTCCGCCGACGGCGGTACGGTGCGTCTCACGGCGTAGGCCTCCTTCATCGTCTGCCAGGACTTGAGGGAACCTACGCCGTCGCTCTGACAGCACCCGACGCCTATTTACAGCAGTTCTGAGACGCGACCGCGTGGGGCGCTGCCCTCCTATTCGCCAAACTCGAGAGCGCCGCGTCGTCGCCCGTCGGGCCGCGGCCACGGATCGGCCCGGAGTTGCGCTTTGGCAGGAACGCGGGTGCGACGCCGCCGCCCGGCTCCGAGGTCGCGA
The DNA here is from genome assembly GCA_036513815.1 of Solirubrobacteraceae bacterium. Lineage (GTDB taxonomy): Bacteria > Actinomycetota > Thermoleophilia > Solirubrobacterales > Solirubrobacteraceae > Palsa-465. The sequence goes on along the minus strand of DATBYI010000163.1, from coordinate 17 downwards.
ACGTGCTTGCCGATCGC
>DATBYI010000162.1:0-10889 GCA_036513815.1 Solirubrobacteraceae bacterium | reverse complement strand
GTGGTGGTGGGACTTGGTGGCGTGAAGCTCCTCCCCGGCGGCGCGTGCCGCGAGCGAGCCCGGGGTCAGGCGCACGTCGTGGTCGGCGCCCTCGAAGCTGCCCGGGGTGCGACGGTGTTCCTCGTGGCCGAGCTGATCGGGTAGGTGCTGGCTGAGCGTTCCGCCGAACGCGACGTTGATCATCTGCATCCCGCGACAGATTCCGAGCAGCGGTAGGTCCCGCGACACCGCGCGCCGGGCGAGCGCGAGCTCGGGCGCGTCGCGCTCGGGCACGATGTGGAGGGTCTCGGGATGGAGGTCGGCGCCGTAGTACGCGGGGTCGATGTCGTTCCCGCCGGCCAGGATCAGGCCGTCGAGAAGATCGAGGACCTCGTCGGGATCGTCCTCGAAGTGGGCGTCCGGCGGCAGCATCAGCGTCAGACCACCGGCGCGCTGGATCGCCTCGATGTAGCTGACCGCGAGCAGCGCCGCGTCGCGCTCCCAGACGCCCCAGCGCGCGCGGGCCAGCGCGGTGCAGATTCCGATTACCGGGCGCCGTTCGCTCATCACGTCCTTAACTTAGCCCGCTGGATCTTTCCCGAAGCGGTCTTCGGTAATTCCTCGGCGAAATCGACGATACGCGGGTACTTGTACGGCGCCGTCTCGTGCTTGACGTGATCCTGAAGCTCCTGGGCGAGCGCCGGCGACCCGGCGAAACCGTCGCGCAAGACGACGACCGCGCGGACGATCGCCCCGCGCTCGTCGTCCGGGGCGGCCACGACGGCCGCCTCGGCCACGGCGGCGTGGGAGACGAGCGCGGACTCGACTTCGAACGGGCCGATCCGGTAGCCGGCGGAGATGATCAGGTCGTCGGTCCGTCCCTCGAAGTAGAGGTAACCGTCCTCATCGCGCACGACCCGGTCCCCCGTCCGCCACGGCTGATCGGCCGGGGCGGGTATCCCGTCCACGTACCCGACGAAGAAGGTCGGATCGGTTGCCGGGTCGGCGAGTACGAGCTCGCCGTCGTCGACGCGCAGGTCGACTCCCGGGAGCGCGCGGCCCATCGAACCCGGGCGGACCGGCTCGCCGAGCGGGTTGCCCGTCAGCTGCCCCGTCTCGGTCTGGCCGTACCCATCGCGGATCTCGAGCCCGGTGGCTTCGCGGAAGGCGCGGATCACCTCCGGATTGAGCGGTTCGCCGGCGGCCACGAGCGAGCGCAGATCGGGGAGCCGGCGCAGCTCGACCCGCTTGGCCATCACGCGGTACTCGGTCGGGGCCATGCACAGCACGTTGACCCGCTCGGAGGCGAGCAGCTCGAGTCTCCGGGCGGGATCGAAGCGCTCGTCGTGCAGGAGCGCCGCCGCGCCGCGTAGCCATGGTGCGATGAACACGTTACGGGCCGACTTCGACCAGCCCGTCGCGGCGGTGCACCAGACGAGCTGGCCGGGCCCGGCGGCCAGCCAGTGCTCGGCTTGCAGGCGCTGGCCCGGCAGGTAGCGCTGACCGTGGATGACCCCGGCCGGCTCGCCGGTGGTGCCGCTCGTAAACGTGATCAGGCACGGCTCGTCGGGCTCGAGCTCGGCGGCGGGCGCCACGGTCGCGTCGAACAGCCGCTCGTCGGGGACGATCAGCACCTCGCACGACGGTCCGGCGGCCGACAGCTCGGCCTCGTTGCGCTCGTCGGCGACGATCAGTTTGGGGCGGGCGGCTTCGATCCTGTGGACGAGATCGTGGGCGCGCAACTGCTCGTTGCAGGCGAGTGCCACCGCGCCGAGGCGGAAGCACGCCACCATCGTCAAGACCCACTCGGGGCGGTTGCCGATCACGGTCATGACGACGTCACCGCGACCGACGCCGCGTCGGGTCAGCGCGGTCGCGAGCCGCGCGCTGCGGTCGGCCACCTCGCCGAAGCTCCACTCGCGCCGGCTGCCGTCGCGAGCCAGTTCGACCAGGGCCAGGTCGTCGGACGGGGCCGCTTCGACGACGTCTCGGGCGAAGTTCATCGAGCTGGCCAGTGTGTCAGCATCGCCCGCCGTGACGTTCCAAGCGTCGCGGGCTGACCGAGCGTCCAGGAGTTTGTTCAGATCCGCTCAAACATTCGTCTACTTTGATGAACTATGGTGAAGTTTCGGAGACAATGTGCCTCGCCGCCGGCGCATGGGGGCCTAGACCGACAACATGCGGGTTCGGCTCCATTTGGAGCTCGCCGGCAGGATGCGGGCGATCGGTCTGGTTGTCGCCGGCGGCAATTCCTTTAGCGCGTGGGGCCCCTTTGGTAGGCTCGTCAGCTGTAGATGGGGCTGATGACCGGTACCGGGCCGCTGGGGCGTAACCCCGCGGGAGTACACAACTTCGAGCCGCCGCCGCCCGGTGGCGCGATGTACATCGAACCGTGCGAGAAATGGGTGCGAGTCATGGTCGGCGGCGAGACGATTGCCGACAGCCGCCGCACGCTGATGCTCTCGGAGTCCGGGCATCAACCGGTCTACTACTTCCCGCGTGAGGACGTGCGGGCCGACGTGCTCGAGCCATCCGACCGCCACACGCGCTGCCCTAAGAAGGGCGAGGCGTCCTACCACTCGATCCGGGTGGGAGACACCTTGGTCGAGAACGGCGCCTGGTACTACCCCGAGCCGCTCGAAGGGGCGACCCCGATCAAGGACATGATCGCGTTCTACTGGGACCGGATGGACCATTGGTACGAGGAGGACGAGGAGGTCGTCGTCCACCCGCGCGATCCCTACCACCGGGTCGACGTGATGCCGACCTCGCGCCGCATCCGCGTGTCGCTCGACGGGCAGCAGCTGGCCGAGTCAGACCACGCGGTGGCGCTGTTCGAGTCGAATCTGCCCGCTCGTTGGTACCTGCCGGCCGAGGACGTCTCGGTCGAGCTCGAGCCCACGGACACCGTGACCCGCTGCCCGTATAAGGGCACCGCCCACTATTACGCGGTGCGCGTTCCCGGCGGCGAGACCGTCAAGGACCTGATCTGGTACTACGACGATCCGCTGCGCGCGGTCGACCTGATCGCCGGCCGCCTGTGCTTCTTCAACGAGCGCGTCGACGTCGAGATCGATGGCGAGCCCGAGCGTCGGCCCGAGACGACCTGGAAGCACGGGGTCAAATCCGAGGCCGCAGCAGTAGCGCGCAGCAACGGCTGATTTCGGCATACTCGCGACCATGGCGATCGCGACCCCTTATACCGAGAAGACCGACGAGCAGAAGGCGATCTGCGAGATGGTGCGGCAGTTCGCCGACGAGCAGATCATCCCCAACGCCGAGCACTACGACCACGAGGACGAGTTTCCCGAGCCGATCGTCGAGCAGATGAAGGAGCTCGGCCTGTTCGGGGTCACGATCCCCGAGGAGTACGGCGGGATGGGGCTCGACCTGACGACCTACGCGATGATCGTCGAGGAGCTCTCGCGCGGGTGGATCTCGATCAGCGGGATCGTCAACACCCACTTCATCGGGTCCTACCTGCTGATGAAGTTCGGGACCGACGAGCAGAAGCAGAAGTACCTGCCGAAGATGGCCACCGGCGAGATGCGCGCCGCGTTCTCGCTCAGCGAGCCGGAGCTGGGGTCCGACGTGGCGGCCATCAAGACCTCGGCCAAGAAGCTGCCCGACGGCGACGCCTACGAGATCAACGGGACGAAGATGTGGGTGACCAACGGCCTGCTTTCCTCGCTCGTCTTCGTGCTGGTCAGGACCGATCCGGAGGCCGAGCCCAAGCACCGCGGCCTCACCTGCTTCATCGCCGAGAAGGAGCCAGGGGTGGCGGAGAACACCGGCGAGTACAAGGGCTTCAACGTCCCGCCGAAGATCAAGAAGATGGGCTACAAGGGCGTCGAGTCCACCGAGCTGGTGTTCGACGGCTACCGCTGCCCGGTCGAGAACATCCTGGGCGGCGAGGAGGCCGGGCTGAACAAGGGCTTCGCCCAGATGATGGACGCGCTCGAGCTGGGGCGCGTCAACGTCGCCGCGCGCGGCGTGGGGCTCGCCCAGAGAGCCCTGGAGCTGGCGCTCAAGTACTCACAGGAGCGCCGCACGTTCGGCAAGCCGATCTCCCAGCACCAGGTGATCCAGTTCAAGCTCGCCGACATGGCCACGCAGGTCGAGGCCGCACGGCTGCTGACCCACCGCGCGGCCCGGCTGAAGGACGCCGGCGAGCGCTCGGACATCGAAGCCGGGATGGCCAAGCTGTTCGCCTCCGAGGCCGGGCGCTTCTGCGCCGAGGAGTGCCTGCGCATCCACGGGGGCTACGGCTACTCCAAGGAGTACGAGATCGAGCGGATCTACCGCGACGCTCCGCTGCTCTTGATCGGCGAAGGCACGAGCGAGATCCAGCGCATGGTCATCGGGCGAAAGCTGCTCGAGCGCCACAAGATTTAGACGGGTCGGCGGCGCCTGACGGCGGCGCCTGTTTAGACTCGGACACCTGTCCTCGCAATCCGACACCAAGACGCTCATCGAGACGGCCGTCAAGCGGTTCCTCGAGGAGGTGCCGGCGCTGGCGAATCTCAAGCTGGTCGTGGGCCTCGAGTTCCGGGCCCGGGGCGAACCGCAGATCTACCGGGTGGAGCTACCCGGACCCAAGGTGACCAAAGGCTTCGCGGCCGACGCCAAGGTGAACATCTCGGTGTCGCGCTCGCAGTTCAACGACCTCGCCACCAAGGGGCACATCCGCGACTGGCGCGGGGCGTTCGAGACCGGCGAGGCGAAGGCGACCGGGATCGATCAGGTCATGAAGCTGATCGTCAACGTGGTCGAGCGCCAGGAAGAGCGCTCCCGGACGCGCCGGGCGTCGCACCACTAGAGCGTCACCACCACCGCCACCACCAACCGCGCCGGTGGCGAGGCGGGGGAGGCGGGCGGTGATGCCGGCGCGGCGGTGGGCAGCGCCACCATTGCCGGCAGTGCTTTTTCGTCGTGCTCGCCACCGTCACCGTGTGCGACACCTGCGCGGCGCTCGTGCCGTTGCACGACATGGTCTGACCCGTGAAGATCTGCGTGTCCGAGCAGCCCTCGTTGTCGGTCACGGTCAGCGTCACCGTGTACGTGCCGGGGGTGGTGTAGGTGTGGGTGACGGTCGGCGTTGTCGTTGTGGTCGCGGCCGAGCCGTCGCCGAAGTTCCAGGCGTAGCTCGCCACCGTGCCGTCGGGATCAGCCGACCCGGAGCCGTCGAAGCTGCTCGCCGAGCCGGCGTTGGCCGCGGTGCTGGTGAAAGCCGCGGTCGGACCCTGGTTCGGCGTGATCGCGATCCAATATGGCGTGGGGATTGAGATGGGTGTCCTCGCCGTACCGGTGGCCAGGTCGATCGGGGTGACTTCGCTCGAGCCAGACACGTAGGCGGTCGTGCCGTCCGGGGTGATTGCGATCGGGCCGACCCCGCCCGGCACGGGGATCGGCGTGCCCACGGTCCCGGTCGCCACATCGATCGGGTCGACCGTATCGTTGGTGAAGTCGGACATGTAGAGGGTCTGACCGTCGGGTGTGATCGCCATCGCGTACGAGCTGCCCGGGACGGCGATCGGCGTGCCCGCGGTGTTCGTGGCGACGTCGATTGGGGTGACCTCGTCGTTGTTCGAGCTGGCCACGTATGCGGTCTTGCCGTCGGGGGTGACGACGACGGCGCGCTCATAGCAGCGCACGTTCGAGGGGCAGAGCGATATGGGGGTGAGTGGCTTGCCCGTGGTCAGATCAACGGGGGTCACCGTGTCGAAGTTCGAGGCGGTGACGTACGCGGTCGTTCCGTCGGGGGTGATCGCGATTCCCTCGGGTCCGTTGCCGACGTTCCCGCCGAGGGGAATCGGGTTCCCGACTGTCCCTGTCGCGAGATCGATCGGGCTGATCGCGTCCTCGTACAGATCGGTGACATAGGCGGTGCTGCCGTCCGGGGTGATCGCGATCGCGGTCACTCCGTAGTAGCTCGGTGGCTGGTCGACCGCGATCGGCGTCCCGGCGTTGCCGGTCGCGAGGTCGACCGGGGTCACCGTGTCGTTGTTGTAGTTGGTCACGTAGGCGGTCTTGCCGTCCGGGGTGATCGCGACTTGAGTCGCGCCGCCGGTCAGAGTGGTCGGCGTGCCGACCGCTCCGCTCGTGGTGTCAAAAGGAGTCAGTGCGCTCGACGACGACGGCGCCGACGACGGTGGTCCGGAGACCACATACCCGGTCCGGGCGGCCGCGATCGGGACACCCACCCAGAGCAGCGCGACCGCGCACGCCACGACTACGAAACCCATCCCTGCCCGACCGGAAACCAGGCGCATCTTGCGACCTCCACTCCACCCTAGCCTTGACGGGCCGCCCCCGCCAATGTCGGCAGCCAATGTACCCCCGCGTCTGAGCGACAGCAACCCTAACCAGACGTGACAACCCTAGCTACGAGTTGACAAAACTAACTACGAGCTAACGGCGTGCGGCGAGTTGCTCGGCTTCGCTCAGTTGGTTTTCCACCAGCGCGAGCCCGGAGTCCCAGAAGCCCGGGTCGGTCAGGTCGATCCCGACGATGTCGGCGAGCTGCTCGGGGCTGCGCGAGCCGCCCGCGGACAGCAGCTCGAGGTAACGGGGCACGAACGACTCACCCTCGTCCAAATAGCGGCTGTAGACGGACAGCGCCAGCAGCAGACCGTACGCGTAGGCATATACATAGCCGGGCGTGTTGATGAAGTGGGGCACATAGGACCACCACATGCGGTACCCGTCGGTGATCTCGACCGAGTCGCCGAACAGGTCTTGCTGGGACTCCACCCACAGCTCGCAGATCCGGTCGGCCGACAGCTCGCCCTCGTTGCGGCGGCGGGTATGGACGAGGTGCTCGAACCGGTTCATGGCGATCTGGCGGAACACGGTGGCGACCGCCCCGTCGATCCGCTCTGCCAGCAGCCCGAGCCGCTGCTCGTCGTCGGTTGTCTCGCCCAGGAGTCGCCCGAACACGAGCGCCTCGCCGAACACCGATGCGGTCTCGGCGAGCGTGAGCGGCGTCGACTGATTGAAGATGCCCTGCGGCTGGGCGAGCGCGGCGTGGAGGCCGTGCCCGAGCTCGTGGGCCATGGTCAGCACATCGCGGCGCTGGGCGGTGAAGTTGAGCATCACGTACGGGTGCACGCTCGGGACGGTGTAGGCGCAGAAGGCGCCGCCACGCTTGTGCGGACGGGTCGGCGCGTCGATCCAGCGCTCGTCGAAGAAGCGGCGAGTCACCTCGCCGGCCACCGGGGCGAAAGACTGATAGGTGTCGAGCACCAGATCGCGCGCCTCACCATAGGAGTAGGTGATGTCGGTGGCCTGCACGGGGGCCGAGCGGTCGTAGTCGGCGAGCTTGTCGACGCCGATCAGCTTGGCCTTGAGCCGGTACCACCGCTGGGGAATGTCGAAGCGCGCGCGCACGGCCTGGATCAGCGCCATCACCGACTCGTCGGAGGCCTCGTTGGCCAGGTTGCGGCTGGCCAGCCAGTTCGGGTAACGCCGCAGGCGGTCCTCGACCGACTTGTCGTAGACGAGCGTGTTGTAGATGAAGGCGCGCGTGCGCAGCCCGGGCTCGAGCGCAGCGGACACCGCGTCGGCCGCGGCGCGCCGGGCGTCACGGTCGGCCCACTGGAGGTGGCTGAGCGCGACGTCGAGGGTGAGTTCGTCGTCGCCGAGGTTGACTCGCAGCGCGGCGACGACCTCGCCGAACAGCCGGGCCCACGCGCTGTTGCTCGAGATCGACTTCTCGGCGAAGATCTTCTCCTCCGGCTCGGAGAGCAGATGCGGCCGGTAGCGCCGCACGCTCTCCAGGTGGTGGCGGTAGCGCTCGACCACTCCGGAGGACAACAACTCCTGGGCGCGATCGTCGTCGAGGGAGGCCCAGTCGAGCTCGAAGAAGAGCAGCAGGGTCTCGATCTCGGTGGCACGCTCCTGGACGAGCTGGAGCAGGGCGCCGCGCGCCGGATCGGCCGTGTCGGTGGCGAACTGAAGGCTGGCGTACGAGCCCACACGACCAATCAGCTCGTTGATCACCTCGAGCTCGTGCATCGCCGCGCGCAGGCCCTCGGCGTCGAGCTCGGTCACCTTCCCCGCGAAAGTGTCGGCGAAGGTACGCGCGCGCTCCTTGGCCTCATCGAGCATGCTCTCGGCGCGGGCGCGGTCCTCGTCGCCGTCGAGCAGCGGAGACAGATCCCACTCGGTGGCAAGCAACTCGGGATCGGAGAGATAGTCAGCGATGGTCGACATCACATCTGAGCTTACCCACAGGCGGCGGGGTTGAGCAGGCCGCGGATCCGATAGAGGACGATCGGCTGCCCCAGAGCGCTTTTGCGGTAGACCGGCTGGGCCGCGGGGTCGGAGCCGGTCCAGGCGCTCTCGGGGGACGCGCTCAGCACCTTCGGGTGCCAAGGGTCGCGTGCGGGTGTGGTGAGGAGATAGTTCAGGTGATCAGAGTTCACCTGTGCCCGCCACCGAGCGCAGGTCGTGATGGGCGTAAACGACCCATGCGGGCCTCGCTGCGCCACGTACTGGACCCGGTTGGAGAGGTCGAGGCCGTAGAGCGGGTAGGCGAAGAAGCCGCCGAACGTCCCGACCACGCCGACGCGCGCGTCGTGGACGGTGCGGAACAGCGCCCACACCGGCGCGAGGTAAGAGACGCCGGGCTGGTAGGCGTAGCGCCCGCGCAGATAGTGGCGCTGAAGCGGATAGCCGGCGATCGCGACGATCACGGCGAGCGCGGCGGCCAGGCCGATCGCGATTCCCGGGCGCGTCACGCGCGCAACGGCGACGAGGGCGGCCACGGCAAGCCCACCGACCACCGCGATCAGGACGGCGCCCGGGACGTGTGCCGGCCACAGCGCCGGCTCCGCCACCGTGACGAGGAGGGCGGCGGCGAGCGCGACGGCGAGCGCGGCCCGGGCGGCGGGTGCCTCGAAGGCGGGGGCGAGCGGCAGCACGACCAGCGACAGCGTCAGCGCCGGCGCGAGGTAGCGCAGGTTGAACGCGAAGCCGAGCGGGTTGCCGGCGGGGCCGGCGGCCGTCTCGGGTGTCACGAGGTAGGCGGCGAGGGAGAAGAGGGCCACCGCGCCGAGCATCCCGATGGTGGCTCGGGAAGAAACCCCCATATGGGCGGGGTTTCTTCCCAAGCGCCGCGGGGCGGAGGGCGGGCGGAGGGCGGAGAGGAGGCAGAGGAGCGGGCCGATGATCGCGCCGGCGAGGAGCGCCCACCACCAGCCGCCCAGCCCCGAGGCGAGCGCCGGCTGAGCGAAGGCGCTCCAGAAGTGCCCGCTGGTCACGTAGTGCGCCACCGAGAATCCGGTGTGCTGCTGCAGCGGTGGCGCCGGCGTCGGGAGCAGGCCGCCGAGGCTCGTCCACGGGAGCGGGTTGCCGACCGCGATCAGGTTGCGCACGTACCAGAAGCCGCCGGCCAGGAGCAGCGGCCCGAGCCACAGCCCGGCGGTGTGCAGTCGCCGCCCGCGCGGCGCGATCGCGACGACGCCGATCGTCAGCCCGAGCACCGGCCCGAGCACGGTGAGCTTGACGCCGACCGCCAGCCCGGCCGCCACCGCGGCGAGCACGAGCGCAGGGGGATTCTCCGGGTCGTCGATCAGGAACGCGACGGCCGCGAGCAGGAAGAACACGGCGACGACGTCGTTCGCCGCGGCGCCGGCCTGCGAGTAGTCCATCATCGACGTTGCCATGGCCACCGCCGCGCCGAGCAGCGTGCCGGCGCCGGCCCCGCGGCGGCGGCCGATGCAGTAGGCGGCGAGGAGCACGAGCGCGAGCCACACGAGGTTCAGGCCGGGCGAGAGCGTGTCGCGCCCGAGCAGGACGATCCCCAGCCCGTGCACCGCCTCTGCCGTGGCGGGATAGAACGGCGTCAGGTACTCGACGTCGGTGAAGCGCAGCGACACGATGTTCCCGGTCTGCGCGAAGCTCGCCGCCCACGGCAGGTGGTACCAGAGCGAGTCGAAGCCGCGGATGCCGACGTCGTAGGACTGGATCGTCAGCGCCCCCCATTCGGCGATCACGGTGGCGGCGCCGAGCACCGCGAGGACGCCGAGCAGGACGGGCTCCCGGAGTTCGGCAACGGACCGGACGGGCCTGCCCGGCCCCAGGGACGCCGAGCGAAGCGAGGCCCATCGTCGAGTGGCGAGGGCGGCGAGGAGCGCGGCGACGACGACCGGGCCGAGCCGGAACAGCCCGACCGCACCGAGCAGCTCGAGGATCGCGATCAGCGCGGCCAGGCCGATGACGGCCTCGGCCAGCCGCGCCGGCGCGCCGGTCCAGTCGGGCAGCGCCCGCCGGCGGATCGCCACCGCGACGAGCGCGAGCGAGGCGCAGATCACCGCCAGCGCGGCGACCCCGAGCGCGTAGCGGGCTACGGTCTCCACCCGAGCGCCCGGGAACACTCAGGGAGCTTGGCTACGCTTGCGCAGCTTCCCATGATCGGCCGAAGACTAGGCGTCTGCACGGCGCTCGCGACTGTGCTCGCGCTCCTCGCGGGACTCGCCGGCTGCGGCACTCCGACCGCGGCGCAACGCACCCCGACCGTGAGCTCGCTCCCGCTCGTGCCCGGGTCGCGCGTCCTGAAACAGGTGCGCACGTGCGATCAGGGCTCGAACGCGTTCTGCGCGATCGACCTCGTCGTGACCAACGGCAGCTACGTCTCGTCGGACATCCTCCTCAAGGACGAGGGCAAGCTGCTCAGCAAGCACGGTTGGTCCCTCTCGCACGGCGACACCGGGGCGCAGACCGCGGCGAACTCGCCCGGGCACAAGCTGCGCCTGACCTTCTCGACCGCCGCCGGCGACCTCCAGGAGGTCGACCTCGGGGCGATCAACCGGCCGTGGCCGATCGTCTACGCGCTCTCGAGCTCGATGTTCGACCGCGCGGCGGCGATGTCGATGCGGCTCGAGGTCGGCGCGACGTGATGAAGATTT
>DATBYI010000161.1:0-14175 GCA_036513815.1 Solirubrobacteraceae bacterium | reverse complement strand
GCCGCCGGCGACCTCCAGGAGGTCGACCTCGGGGCGATCAACCGGCCGTGGCCGATCGTCTACGCGCTCTCGAGCTCGATGTTCGACCGCGCGGCGGCGATGTCGATGCGGCTCGAGGTCGGCGCGACGTGATGAAGATTTTTCGGCGGTTGCCGCCTCAGGTCAGCTTGAGGCGGCGGCCAGGGCCGACCGAGATCGCCTTCTCGCCGGCCAGCAGGGCTCGCAGGTCGCCACCGACGAGCTCCGAGCGCCAGCCCTCGAGAGCGCGCACGTCGGGCTCGGGCTCGCCGCGGCGCTGGGCCGCGACGATCAGCTCGAGCTCGTGGCGCGACGCGATCAGCTCGTAGGCAAGGCCCACCTCGAGCGCGCGCCCCCGCAGGAGTGCCTCGGCCAGCACGATCAGCGGGGCGTCCTCGGGCTCGGAGCGCCCACGGGCCTCCTCGCGGGGGATCGGCGGCGCCTGGAGTCCGGCGGCGATCGCCTCGAGGATGGCCGGCCCACGTCGCCGGATGCCCGAGGGGTGGATGCCGCGAATCTGCTCGAGCGCGTTCAGCGTCGAGGGGTGACGCTTGGCCAACTCGACGAGGGCTGGATCGGCCAGCACCGACCCGACGGGGCGGTCCTCGGCGGAGGCGGTGCGCTCGCGCCAAGCGGCGAGCGCGCGCGCGACCGCGCGGGATTTCGGGTCGAGCTGCCCGACCCGGGGCAGCCGCTCCCAGGCCGTGTCGGGGTCGCGCTCGTCGGTGGCGGATTCGAGGCGGCGACACTCCTCGCGCGCCCAGGCCTCGCGTCCGCTCTCGCGCAGGCGTCGCTGAACCTCGTCGGCGAGCTCGAGCAGATGGGCCACGTCCTCGGCGGCGTAGCTCAGCTGCTCGGCGGTGAGCGGTCGCGCGTCCCAGCGCGTGTAGCTGGCGGTCTTCCCGACGCGGCGGCCCAGCATCGTACCGAGCAGGTTGCCATAACCGGTCTGGGCGCTCGCGCCGACGAACCCGGCGGCGAGCTGGGTGTCGAAGATGCTGGTGATCTCGGTCGACCAGGCCCGGCGGAGAATCGCGACGTCCTGGCGGCCGGCGTGCAGCACGACCTCGATCGCCGGATCGGCCAGGAGCAGGGCGATCGGCGCCGGGTCGACGTGGTCGAGCGGGTCGATGAGGATGGTCCTGCCGCCGCCGTTCGCGCCGGCGCCGTTCTCGCCGTCCACCGCGACCTGCACCAGGCACAGCAGCGCGCGGTAGCGCCCCTCGGACATGAACTCCGTGTCGATGCCGAGCCGTCCGACGTTGCGCGCGGTGGCGGCTACCGCGGCGATGTCGGACGAGCTGGCCAGCGGAGTGGCGTCGCGGCGGCTCGCCTGGGTTGCCATGGTCCTTGAGCGTATCCGGGCCGGGCGGTCCGCCGCCTTCAGACCGGAGCGTTCCAGGTTTTTTCGCCGCGGGTAAACCGACCGCCCTGGTAGGATATAGACCGAATGATCTTCTCGTCCAAGGCGGAGTACGGCGTGCGGTTGATGGTGGAGCTCGGGCGCCAGTCTCCCGAGCAGCCCACCTCGTTGAAGGCGATCGCCGACGCCGAGGGGTTGCCGCTGGCGTATTTGGAGCAGGTGGTCGCGCGGCTGCGCAAGGCGGGGCTCGTGCAGAGCGCCCGCGGTGCCCACGGCGGCTATTGGTTGGCGCGCCCGGCCGAGGAGATCGCGATGGTGGACGTGGTGCAGGCGCTCGAGGGGGCGATCGCCCCGATGGAGTGTTTCGTGCACGACCACACCGAGCGCGTGCTCTGCTCACACGAGCCCGACGCCGGTCGTGGGTGCGCCACCAAGCTGCTGTGGACGCGCGTGCAGGGCGGCATCATCCGCTCGCTGCAGACGACCACGCTGGCTGAGCTCGTCGAGTTCTCGCGCCGCACCGAACTCGTCCAGTCAGCCTGACTCAGTCCCGAATCAGTCGACTCGAAAGCTTGATATGCCAGATCTAGAGATAAGGAACCTCCACGTCCGGGCGGGTGAGAAGGACATCCTGCGGGGTGTCGATTTGGCCGTCGGTCGCGGGGAGATACACGCGTTGATGGGTCCCAACGGCTCGGGCAAGTCGACGCTGGCCAACGCTGTGATGGGCCATCCGGGGTTGGAAGTGACCGAGGGTCAGATCCTGTTCGGTGGGAAGGACATCACCGAGGCGGATCCCGACGAGCGCGCCCGGATGGGGCTGTTCATGGCCTTCCAGTATCCGGTCTCAGTGCCTGGTGTCACGGTGACCAAGTACCTGCGGACCGTGATGAACGCACACCGGGAGGCTTCTGGTCAGGAGCCGATTCCTCTGCGCGAGTTTCGTGAGACCGTCGAGGCCGCGATGAAGCTGACCAACGTCCCGCGTGATTTCTCCTCGCGCTATCTGAACGAGGGGTTCTCGGGCGGTGAGAAGAAGCGGATGGAGATCCTGCAGCTCGCCCTCCAGCGGCCGTCGATGGCCGTGCTGGACGAAACGGATTCTGGTCTGGATATCGATGCGCTTCGGGTCGTGGCGAACGGTGTGAACGCGGTGGCAGGGCCGGACATGGGATTGCTGATCATCACCCACTACCAGCGCATCCTGCACCTCGTGCAGCCCACGCATGTGCACGTCATGTACCAGGGCCGGATCGTTCGCGAGGGCGGGCCCGAGCTCGTCGACGCACTCGAGGCCAAGGGCTACGCGTGGATCACCGACGAGATCGAGGAGGCTGCGTAATGGCGGCCGTCTCCGGCCTCTCGGTTGCCGAGGTTGCCGCGGAGTTCCCCGTTCTCGGGCGGTTGTTCGACGGCCGGCCGGTGGCGTACCTGGATTCGGCGGCCACCTCGCAGACCCCGCAGCCCGTCATCGATGCGATGACCTCGTACTACACGCGCTCGCGCGCGTCGGTCCACCGCGGCGTGTATCCGCTGGCGGAGGAGGCGACGTCCCTGTTCGAGGGCGCGCGGGAGCGGATCGCCGCGTGGCTCGGGTCGACGGTGCAGGAGACGGTGTTCACTCCGAACGCGACGGGCGCGATCAACCTCGTCGCGTACACGTGGGGGCGCCAGAACGTCAAGCGAGGCGACCTCGTGGTGCTGACCGAGATGGAGCACCACTCGAACATCGTGCCGTGGCAGCTCCTGTGCCAGGACCGCGAGGCCGAGCTGGCCTATGTGCCCGTGTCAGACGACGGGTTCTTGGATTTGGATGCGCTCGATCTGCTCTTGGAGCGGGGACCGCGTTTGGTGTCTTTTGCCCACGTCTCGAACGTGCTCGGCACGATCAACCCGGTGGCGGAGATCGCGCGGCGGGCGCATGCGGTTGGTGCGGTCGTCGTGGTCGACGGCGCCCAGGCGGTGCCGCAGCTGCCGGTGTGGTTGCCCGATCTGGACGTTGACTTCTATGCCTGGACCGGCCACAAGGCCTACGGGCCCACGGGGGTCGGCGTGTTGCACGGCCGGCGCGAGCTGCTCGAGGAGATGCCGCCGTTCATCGGTGGCGGCCACATGATCCGGACGGTGGAGGCGAACGAGTCGACGTGGATCGACCTGCCCGGGAAGTTCGAGGCCGGCACGTCCCAGATCGCCGAGGCGATCGGGCTCGGCGCGGCGGTCGACTGGATCCAGGCCGTCGGCATCGAACGGATTCACGCGCACGAGCAGGCGCTGGTGGCGGAGTTGTTGGAGCGGCTGGCCGGCTCGGAGGTTCCCGGGGTGTCTGTCCAGGGGCCGCTTTCGGCTGGTGATCGAGGCGCGCTGGTCTCGTTCGTCTTGGACGGCGCCCATCCGCACGACGTCGCCGACATCCTCGGGAGTCTTGGGGTGTGCGTGCGCGCGGGGCATCACTGCGCGCAGCCGCTCATGCGACGGCTCGGGGTGCACGCCACCAGCCGCGCGTCGTTCGCGGTGCACAACTCCTCGGCCGACATTGATCGGCTGATCGAGGGCCTCGGTCGCGTGCGCTCGACGCTGCAGCTCGACTGAGCATCGTCGCTGGGGGCGGGAACCTTGGCGGCGATCAACCTTTACAGCGACACGCAGACGCGGCCCTCGGATGGGATGCGTGCGGCGATCGCGTCGGCCGTCGTGGGCGACGAGCAGCGCCGGCTCGATCCGACGACACGCGCCCTGGAGGAGCGGGTGGCGGATCTACTCGGGTTTCCCGCCGCCGTGTTCCTGCCCAGCGGGACGATGTGCAACGAGATCGCGCTCCGGCTGCACGCGCGTCCCGGCGGGGATGAGCTGATCCTGGATCGCACCGCGCACCCGGTCAACTCCGAGGCGGGCGGGCCGGCGCAGCTCGCGGGCCTGATGGTGCGTGTGCTCGACGGCGAGGGCGGCGTGTTCACGGGCGAGCAGCTCGAGGAGGCGCTACGGCCGCCGGGTAATCGCTACATGCCCCGGTCGCGGGTCGTGTCGGTGGAGCAGACGACCAATTTGGCGGGGGGTCATGTCTGGCCGCTCTCTGTTGTGCAAGACGTGCTGGACGTGGCTTCTCGCTTTGGGTTACGGACGCACATGGATGGGGCCCGGTTGATGAACGCGGTCGTGGCGTCCGGCGTGTCGGCGGCTTCGTTTGCGGGCGGTTTCGACACGGCCTGGCTCGACTTCACGAAAGGACTCGGCGCGCCGATCGGGGCTGTGCTGTGCGGATCGCAGGAGCTCATCGACGAGGCGTGGCGCTGGAAGCAGATGCTGGGCGGGTCATTCCGGCAGTCCGGCATCGTGGCCGCGGCGTGCGTCTATGCGCTGGATCACAACGTGGAGCGGCTGGCCGAGGACCATGTGCACGCGCGTTTCTTGGCGGACGGGTTGGCGTCTCTATCGGGGGTGCGGATCGATCCGGCCGAGGTCGAGACCAACATCGTGATCTTCGAGGTCGACGATGGACCGGGGTTGGTGCGGCGGATGGCCGATCGGGTCGAGCTCCAGGCGTTTGGGCCGCACCGGGTGCGGGCGGTGACGCATATGGACGTCGGTCGCGCCGATGTGGAGCGGGCGCTCGATCTGTTCGCCGCCGAGCTCGGCTGATCTAGTCGGCGTCAGCTCATAGGGCGGCGGTTTCTGGACACGAGCGGGCCTGGCTGGGAAGCTAGGCGTATCGCATCTGAAGATCGTGTCGTCATTCCGGGCAGCGAGCGCGTCCTCGCGCCTGAGCATCCTGTGGCCGGGGAGGTTGACGGCGGCAAGACGATCGAGGTCAGCGTGTACCTGCGTCCGTCCGCGTCGCTCGATTGGGTAGACGGGGAGGCCGCTCGCGACCCGGGCGAGCGGCGGACGATCTCGCGAGACGAACTCGCCGCTTCGTACGGGGCTCGCGAGGACGATGTCGCCGCGATTCGGGCGTTTGCCGCTCAGGAGGGGCTCGAGGTGAGCTCGGTCGATCCGGGGCGGCGGGTTGTGAAGCTTCGGGGGACCGTCGATGCGGTGGCGCGGGCGTTCGGCGTTCAGAGCCTCGGGCTGTACGAGCACCCGACCTACGGTAGGTATCGAGCGCGGGAGGGGCCGCTGACGATCCCGCGCGAGCTCGACGGCGTGATCACCGGCGTGTTCGGAATCGACGAGCGTCCGCAGGCGAGAACGTATGTGCGTCCGCAGGTTCCCGCCCCCAACGCGACGTCGTACACGCCGCTCCAGGTCGCGTCCGCGTACACCTTCCCGACCGGTGTGACCGGGTCCGGCCAGTCGGTGGGGATCATCGAGCTGGGTGGGGGGTTCAGCCAGACCGATCTCGACACGTACTTCTCGGGTCTCGGACTGACGGCGCCGTCCGTGACGGCGGTCGGGGTCGACGGGGGCACGAACTCGCCCGGTGTGGATCAGAACGCGGACGGCGAGGTGATGCTCGACATCGAGGTCGCCGGCTCGGTGGCGCCGGATGCCAAGTTCGCCGTCTACTTCTCGCCTAACACCGACCAGGGCTTCATCGACGCGGTCTCGACCGCCGTGCACGACACGACCAACAAGCCGAGCGTGATCTCGATCAGCTGGGGCGGACCCGAGGATTCCTGGACCCAGCAGGCCAGAACCCAGATGGAGCAGGTTCTCACCGAGGGTGCGGCCGTTGGAGTCACGGTGACAGTGGCGGCGGGAGACAACGGGTCGACCGACGGCGTCACGGATGGCAAGCAGCACGTCGACTTTCCCGCCTCGGCGCCGCACGCGCTCGGCTGTGGCGGAACGTCGCTGCGGATCTCTGGTGGCGAGGTCACGAGCGAGGTCGTCTGGAACGACCTGCCCAGCGACGGCGCAGGAGGTGGCGGGATCAGCATCGAGTTCGCGGTGCCGTCCTACCAGGCCGGTTTGACGATGCCGGCGAACGTGGACACGGGGAGCCCCGGCCGTGGCGTCCCCGACGTGGCCGGGAACGCCGATCCGCAGACCGGCTACGCGATCCTCGTCGACGGCGCCCGAGAGTCGGTCGGCGGCACGAGCGCGGTGGCGCCCCTGTGGGCCGGGCTGATCGCGCTGCTCAACCAGTCGCTCGGTGCGCCCGTGGGCTACCTCCAGCCTCGGCTCTACCAAGCCTCGGTGTCCAGCAGCGGCTTTCGGGACATCACGTCGGGCACCAACGGCGCGTACACCGCGGCGGCCGGGTGGGATCCGTGCACCGGGCTCGGGACGCCGCACGGTGGCGCCTTGCTCGCCGCGCTCAACGGTGGCGCATCGGCGCCCGCGTGACGCGCGCCCGGGTCGGTCAGGTGGAAAAGAAGCCCGCGAGTGCGTCGATGAGGACTGCTCCAACCGGAGTTGGGTTCTCGTCGTGGACGAGCGCAACGCGATAACGCGGGGCCGGCTCAGCGAAGCGGGCGACGCCCACGGCCGGGCTGTCGAGTCCAAGCCACGAGTCCGGGACGGCGCTGTAACCGAGTCCTTCGGAGGCGAGGCTAAGGATTGTCAGTCGGTCGCTCGTCTCAAACAGCGGTAGCGGACTGAAGCCGGCGCCCTGGCAGCTCGCCAGGACGAGCTCGCGCAGGGCGGTTCCTCGCTCGGGGAGAATCACGGGCACGCCACGAAGAGCCGCGATCCCCGCGTCGGTTCTCTGATTGAGCTCGTCGTCGAGGGCGCAAACGAGTTTGAGCGGCTCCTCCGAGATGGTGTGCGCGACCGTGCCGGCGGGAATCTGCGACGCGCGGTCGTCGATCCCGAGCACCACCGCGTCGACCGCGCGCGCCGCCAGTAGTTCGATCAGCTGCGCCGGCGGGCAATGGCGCAGCGAGAGCTGGATCTGCGGATGAGCCCGGTGGAACGCGATCAGCGCCGGGGGCAGGGCGGCCGAGTCGTGGGGAGCCGCCGCGATCCGGGCGAGGCCGCGCATCGCCCCCCGGTGGTCATCGATCGCCGCACGCGCCGCGGCGACATCGCTCAGGATCGTTCTGGCGTGGTCGTCCAGTTCAACGCCCGCCGGCGTCAACGCGACCCCCTTAGCGGTGCGCTCGAACAGCTTGACCCCGAGCTCGGCCTCGAGTCTGGCTATCTGCTGAGACAGCGCCGACTGCGTGACGTAGACCTCGTTGGCGGCGCGCCCGAAGTGGCGGTGGCGCGCCACCGCGGCGAAGTACTCGAGCTGCCGGAGCTCCATGGCGGCCGACCCTACTCCTAGGAGCGAGCGTGCTCCCAGGTCGGTCTGGCCTGGCTATGGGGCGGTGGCGGGCTCCTCCGCGCGTGATCCCAGAGCCGGCGCGAGTTCCTCCACCAGCCGGCGCTTGGGACGCGCGCCGACCAGGCGGAGCACCTCGTGACCGTGGCGGAAGACGAGCAGCGTCGGCATCGACAGCAACCCGTACTCGGTGGCGGTCCTCTGGTTGGCGTCTACGTCGAGCTTGGTGAAGCGCACGTCGGGCCGGTCGGCGGCGAGATCGGCGATGACCGGATCCATTACGCGGCAAGGCGGGCACCAGGCGGCCGAGAAGTCGACGACGACGGGGGAGTCGGCCTCGAGTACCTCGGTAACGAACCGGTCGTCGGTGACGGGCGTGACAACTCCAGACATTCGATGCTCCTCGGGTTTTCGCGGGCAGGAGTGCACCATGGTGCTCACTGCCCGCGTTCGTCTCAAACGGTTTTGCTAACCGCGCCGATTAGGGCGGCTCATAAACGTTTCCGCGGAAACGCAACCGAATGGTTGCGAGTGCCGATTCCAGGCGGGGCTAACCGCACCGTGGACCAGCGTTCGCCGCGGCCTCCTCGGCCTCGACGTCCTCACTCGTACGGGCCGCAAGGCCCTTTCGCCGCGACACCTTTCCGTCCGACGGCCCCCGTAATCTATCGAACATGTGTTCGCCTGATCGCCTCACGATGGAGCGCCCGGAAAAGCCCGAATCGCTTGTCGAGCTCGAGCGGGAGATCTGCGAACTCGCGGCGCACATCGCGGTCGCCACCTGCCGCTGGCTCTTGCTCGTGGCGGAGTTCGACAGGCGCCAGGGGTGGGTCGAGTGGGGCGTGACGTCGTGCGCCCACTGGCTGTCCTTGAGGTGCTCAATTGGGCTCGGCGCCGCGAGGGAGAAGGTTCGGATTGCCCACCGGTTAGGGGAGCTGCCGATCGTCCGCGAGGCGTTCTCGCGCGGGCAACTCTCGTACTGCAAGGTTCGCGCCCTCACCCGGGTCGCAACGGCGCAGACGGAGGCGGGGTTGGTCGAGATCGCCCGGCACGCGACGGGCGCGCAGATCGAGAAGCTGATTCGCTGTTATTCGAACGCGTTGGCGGCGACGCTGGGGGCGGCTCAGCGCCAGCAGGAGCTTCGCTATCTGAAGTGGAGCTGGAACGAGGACGGGTCGCTTCGCGTGGAGGCACGCCTGCCCGCGGACGATGGCGCGCTGCTGGTGAACGCGTTGAGCGCGCTCGAGGAGCCGCACGCGGAGGAAGAGGATTACCTGCCCTCCCCGGCTGCCGCGCGCCGAGCCGATGCGCTGGTTTCACTGGCCCGGGGCGCGCTCGCGGCGGACGCGCCGGCCAGCGGGGCGGCCAGCGGTGCGGCGACGGAGCTGGTGGTCCACGTCGATGCGGCGACACTCGCGTCAGACGCGGTCGTCGAGCGCTCGGAGCTCGCCGATGGTCCGACGCTCCCCGCGGAGACGGCACGCAGGCTGGGCTGCGACGCGGCGGTGGTGCGGATCGTCGAGCGGGACGGGCGCCCGCTTACCGTGGGGCGGCGAACGCGGACGATTCCCCCCGCGCTACGGCGCGCGCTGCGGAGCCGCGACGACGGCTGCCGGTTTCCGGGTTGCAGCCACAGGCGGTTCCTGCACGCGCACCACATCCAGCATTGGGCGCGCGGCGGGCCGACGACGCTGGAGAACCTGGTGCAGCTGTGCTCGTACCACCATCGCCTTGTGCATGAGGGTGGGTTCCGGGTTGAGTGCTCGGGTCGCGGCGCGGTGAGATTCCGCCGACCGGACGGGCGGTGGATCGCGGTGGCGCCGGCGTGCGAGTCGGTGGCGCCAGGGTCGGTGGGGCCGGGGTCGGTGGGGCCAGGGTCGGTGGCGGGAGCGTCGCTGGCCACGCAGCACCGGGCACGCGGGGTGGTCGTGGACGCGGGCACGTGCCGGCCGCTGTCGTCCGGGGAGCGGCTCGACTACGGGCTGGCGCTCGATGCGCTGCTTCCGAGGGCGCTCGCCGCCGCTGGGTGAGCGAAGGCTGGAGCGCTGGTCGCTACGCTTGGTGGTTATGGACGAGCTGTACCGCGAGAACATCCTCGACCACTACAAGCACCCGCACAACTGGAGTCCGCCGGGGGCGGAGATCCAGGCTCCGGACCTGGAGTTTCACGATCTGAATCCGCTGTGTGGCGACGAGCTGAGGGTGCAGCTGGTGGTTGATGGGGAGGGCCGGATCGAGGACGTGCGGTTCTCGGGGCACGGGTGCGCGATCTCCCAGGCGGCGGCGTCGATGACGTCGGACGAGGTCAAGGGCATGCAAGTGGATGACGTGCTGCGGCTGGATCGATCGTTCGTCCTCGAGCTGCTCGGGATCGATATCTCGGCTACGCGGATGAAGTGCGCGCTGCTGTCGCTGAAGGTGCTCAAGGGCGCGGCGCTCGGGCATTCGGTCGACTGGGAGTCGGCCGCGTAGCCGGCGCTAGAAATTCCTATCGTTGCGCTAGGATTTAGGCGTGCCGCAAGTAATCGATGTGTGCCCGCTGAACGAGCTCGCCCCAGGCGAGATGCGCCTGGTCGAATGGGAGAACGTGGAGATCGGCGTGTTCAACTGCGGGGGCAGCCTGTACGCGATCGAGGATCGGTGCTCGCATGACGACGGCCCGCTGGCGGAAGGCGAGTTCGATCAAGAGCACTGCACGGTCGAATGCCCCCGACACGGCTCAGTGTTCGATCTGAAGACGGGAAAGCCGATGACCTTGCCCGCATATGTTCCGGTGGACACCTTCCCGGTGATCATCGAAGACGAGACGATCAAGCTGGAGGTGGAGTAATGGCTGTCGAACTCACGGAGAACCAGCAGCTCGCGGCCATCAACGCCGACTACGAGCAACGCTATGGATTTCACGACGCCGAGAACTATCTGTACAAGGCGCCGAAGGGGCTCAACCGCGAGATCGTGGAGAAGATCTCCGAGTTCAAGTCAGAGCCGCAGTGGATGCGGGAGTTCAGGCTGAAGGCGCTCGACAGCTTCCTGGCGCGCCCGCAGCCGACGTGGGGCTCGCCGCTCCTGGCCGAGATCGACTACGACGACATCCACTACTTCGTGCGGGCGTCCGAGCGCGCCGAGCGCTCGTGGGACGACGTGCCCGACGACGTCAAGAAGACGTTCGACCGGCTCGGAATCCCCGAGGCTGAGCGCAAGTTCCTGTCAGGCGTGGGCGCGCAGTACGAGTCCGAGGTCGTGTACCACCAGGTGCGCGAGGACCTTGAGCAGCAGGGCGTGATCTTCAAGGACATGGACACCGGGCTGCGCGAGCACGAGGACCTCGTACGGGAGTACTTCGCGACCATCATTCCGCCCAACGACAACAAGCTCGCCGCGCTGAACAGCTCGGTGTGGTCGGGCGGCTCGTTCGTGTACGTGCCGCCGGGTGTCCACGTCGAGATGCCGCTGCAGGCCTACTTCCGGATCAACACGGAATCGATGGGCCAGTTCGAGCGCACGCTGATCATCGCCGACGAGGGGTCGTACGTGCATTACGTCGAGGGCTGCACCGCTCCGACCTACAGCAGCAACAGCCTGCACTCGGCGGTGGTCGAGCTGATCGCTAAGCCGGGAGCGCGGATCCGGTACACGACCGTCCAGAACTGGTCGACCAACGTGTTCAACCTGGTCACCAAGCGCGCGGTGGCGTACGAGGACGCGACGGTCGAGTGGGTCGACTGCAACCTTGGGTCGCGACTGACCATGAAGTACCCGAGCGTCTACCTGCTCGGCGAGCGCGCCCACGGTGAGATCCTCTCGATCGCGTTCGCGGGCAAGGGCCAGCACCAGGACGCCGGCGGGAAGATCATCCACGCCGCCCCGAACACGACGTCGAACATCTTTGCCAAGTCGATCTCCAAGGACGGCGGGCGCGGGTCCTACCGGGGACTGCTCGAGATCGCCAAGGGCGCTCACGGTGCTCGCAGCAAGGTCGTGTGTGACGCGCTGCTCCTCGATGAGCACTCGCGCTCGGACACCTACCCGACGATCCGGATCGGCGAGGACGACGTCAACGTCGGCCACGAGGCGACCGTCTCGAAGGTCGGAGACGACCAGCTCTTTTATCTGATGTCGCACGGCATTCCCGAGGACGAGGCGTCCAAGTTGATCGTCAACGGGTTCATCGAGCCGATCACCAAGGAACTCCCGATGGAGTACGCGGTCGAGATGAACCGGCTGATCGAGCTGCAGATGGAGGGCTCGATTGGCTAGCGCGGCGGCTGGAGTCGGCGGGTCGGTGGCGAGCGTTGAGCTGCCGCGGTTCAAGGGCCGCCCGGGCTGGGAGTTCACCGACATCTCCGACCTGAACCTGGCCGCATACCGGCCGGTGACGGCGGATGATCCGACAGCGCCGGCGGCGGCCGAGCTGTGGGCGCCAGACACCGTGGCCCACGATGAGCTTCCCGAGGGAGTGATCGTGGCGCCTCTGGACCGCGCGGCGGCTGAACACGGCGAGCTCCTGCGCCGCTACCTGGGCTCGCTGATAGGCCCAGGCGACGACGTGTTCGTCGCGCTCAACGACGCCGGGTTCAGGCAGGGCACGTTCGTTTACGTCCCTCGCGGCGTCGCGCTGGAGGCGCCGATCGCGCTGACCACGGTCCAGGCGCAGACCGGCACGCTGCTCAACCAGCGCACGCTCGTCGTGCTGGACGAGGGTGCCCAGGCCGAGGTGTGGGAGCAGTACCTGTCGGCCGACGATGAGCTGGATGGGGTGGCCAATGTCGTCACCGAGCTGATCCTGGGGCAGAACGCGCACCTGCGCTATGTCTGCGGGCAGGGCCTGTCCGAGAAGAGCTGGATCTTCGGCGCCCAGCGCGCCAACATCGGCCGGGACGCGTCGCTCGACTGGGTGGCGCTCGGGTTCGGCAGCCGCGGCGGGCACGTCCGGATGGAGACGCGGCTCGGTGGCGAGGGCGCGTCGGCCCGGGTGACCGGCGCCTACGCCAGCCACGCGCGCCAGCACATCGACTTCGACACCACCCAGGAGCACGCGGCGCCGAACACGACGTCCGATCTCGCCTTCCGGGGCGTGCTCCAAGGCCGCTCATCGGCGGTCTGGAAGGGCAACATCATCGTCGACCCGGGTGCGCAGAAGACCGACGCGTTTCAGGAGTCGCGCAACCTTCTGTTGTCCAAGCGCGCCCACGCCGACGCGATTCCCGGCCTCGAGATCCAGGCCAACGACGTGCGGTGCACGCACGCGGCCGCGGTGGCGCAGGTCGACCCCGAGCAGCTGTTCTACCTGCGCTCGAGAGGGCTCAAGCTCGAGGTGGCGCGACGGCTCGTGATCGAGGGGTTCCTCTCGGCGCTCGTTGAGCGCTTCGAGCAGGGTCGGGTGCGCGAGCAGCTGGCCGAAGCGCTCGAGCGGCGGCTCGCGCTGATCCTCAGCGAGTAGGGAACGGACTCAGGAGGCGGCGGCGAGCTCGTCGAGAGCTTCGAGCTCGTCGTCCTCGAGCTCGAGATCGGCGGCGTCGCGGTTCTCGTCGAAGTGGGCGATCGAGCTCGTGCCGGGGATCGGCAGGGTGATCGGGGAGTGCTCGAGCAGCCACGCGAGGGCTACCTGTGCTGGGGTGGCGCCGTGGTTGCCGGCGATCTCGGCCAAGACGCTGCCTCGCTCGGCCAGGTCACCGCTGGCGAGTGGGAAGTAGGCCAGGAAGGGGATCTGCGCCTCCTCGCAGAAGCGCAGGACATCCTCGGAGGCGCGGTCGGAGACGTTGTAGTGGTTCTGGATCGAGACCACCTCGACGATCTGCTGCGCGCGCTCGATCTCCTCGATGTTCACGTTCGAGAGGCCGATGTGCCGGATCTTCCCTTGCTCCTGGAGCTCTGCGAGCGCGCCCACCGAGTCCTCGATCGGCACCTTCGGGTCGACCGTGTGGAGCTGATAGAGGTCGATCCGCTCGAGCTTCAGCCGCATCAGCGAGGCTTCGCAGCAGCGCTTCAAACGGTCCGGACGGCAGTTCGGCTCCCACCGTCCAGGCCCGGGGCGCTCGAGGCCGCCCTTGGTGGCGATCAGGAGGTCCTCGGGGTAGGGGCGCAGCGCCTCGGCGATCAGGTTCTCGGAGACCTCGGGGCCGTAGGAGTCCGCCGTGTCGATCAGGTTGACGTCGCGGTCGATCAGGTGGCGCAGCAGCTGAATCACGCCGGCGGGATCGGCGGGCGGACCCCAAATTCCCGGCCCGGTGATGCGCATGGCACCGAATCCGAGCCGGAACACTTCGAGGTCGCCGCCGATGCGCAAGGTACGGTCGGTGGCGGGCACCGTGGCAGCGTAGAAGAATTCAGCAACTATGGCTCGGCAGCTCCCCACCCTCATCCCGCTCGGATACGGCAAGTTCGTCCGGGCCGACCGCGTGTTCGCGCTCGTCCCGCTCGAGGGCGACGATCGGGGCGACGGGCGGCGGACGCTCGTGTATGTCGAGGGGATCGAGGAGCCGATCATCGCCTCGCGCTCGGAGGGAGCGATCGCCCGCGACATTGAGGGCGGACTCGGGCGAGGTGCGGGCCGGGGGAGGGACGGGGCCGAGCTGCCCGGCCAGGAGCC
>DATBYI010000160.1:0-3267 GCA_036513815.1 Solirubrobacteraceae bacterium | reverse complement strand
CGCGTTTCCTTCGGGATCGGTGACCGTCTCGTTCTGCTCGTGGCTGATCGTCGAGATGGTCGGGTCGGCCGAACTCGCGTTGGGACGCGGGTTGCCCGACTGGCAGTGCCCCTGCACCGCGTTGTAGGGAATCACCGCGTACAGGATCCCGTTTGCCGTCTGGGAGTGATAGCCGCAGTAGCCGGTGGCGGCGCCGCCCAGCGCGCAACTCGTAGAGGACGAGTCCGTGCAGCTCCCGAGCCCGTCCGGCGTGACGAGGAAGTAGATGTCGTGGTTGGTCGTGGGCAGGCCGTTGGCCGTGATCACGTTTTCGATCTCGTTTTCCAGCTGGGCGTCGGTCAGGCACACGGTCCAGCCCGGACCGGTGGCCCCCGGTTCGCTGCAGCCGTTAGGCGGGAGCGGGTCCGTGTCGAGCACGGCGCCGCCGTACGTCGAGTCGTACGCGGCGGGACCCTTTAGATCGGAGTACTGCCCGCTCAGGCTGTAGGTGTTCGTCGTCTTGTGGCTGTCGGCGGCGACGTCGGTCAGGAACGTCTCGATCAGCTGTTGGTAGCCGGGGTCGTAGGCGAGCGCGGCTCCGGCGGGCTGCCAGAAGATCACGTGGGTGCGATTGGAGTGAAGGACGCGGCCGCCCTCGTAGGGAAGCCTCTCGCCGTGGCCCACGCTCGGCTGTGCGACCGACGCGACCGGCGCGACCGACGTGACGTGCGCGACGTGCGCGACGTGCGCGACGTGCGCGATCTGCGCGCCGGTGGCGACGTCACGGACGACGCCACCGAAGAACTTCGTGGCGGCCGCCGCGGGTCCGGCGCCCAGGGCCGTGATGAGGCCTGCGAGCAGCCCCGCGACGAACAGGGATCGCGACCTCACTTGGCGGCCAGCCAGTCGGGGCCGACGCCCACCTCGACGGCGAGCGGCGGATCCATCTCGAACGCGCCCGTCATCTGCTCCACGGCGATCCGCCTGACCTCGTCGGCCTCCTCGGCCGGGCCCTCGAACAGCAGCTCGTCGTGAATCTGGAGGATCATCCGCGAGCGCAGGCCGGCTTCCTTCAGGGCGTGATCGGAGCGCACCATCGCCACCTTCATGATGTCCGCTGCGGTCCCCTGGATGACCATGTTGACCGCGAACCGTTCGCCCTGTTTGCGCAGTTCCCAGCGCCGCGCCCGCAGCTCGGGGACCTGGCGGCGCCGGCCGAACAGGGTCGAGACGTAGCCGTGCTCGGTGCCCTGCGTGATCGTGTCCTCGATCCACCGCGCGACCGCGGGGAAGCCCGACATGTAGCGCTGGATGAACTCCTCGGCCTCCTCCTGGGGGATGTCGAGTCGGTCGGCCATCCCCCACGCCGACAGCCCGTAGACGATGCCGTAGTTGATCATCTTCGACTTGGACCTCATTCCCGGGTCGATCTGCTCGGGTGTGACCCCAAACACGCGCACCGCCGTGGCGGTGTGGACATCTTCGCCCTTGCGGAAGATCTCCTTGAGGGCGTCCTCGCCGGCGATGTGGGCCAGCAGGCGCAGTTCCACCTGGGAATAGTCGGCCGAGACGAGCAGGTTGCCCGGCTCGGCGATGAAGCACGCGCGGATCTCCCGGCCCAGCGGGGTGCGGATGGGGATGTTCTGGAGGTTCGGGTTGTTGGAGGAGAGCCGGCCGGTCGTCGCCGCCGTCTGGTTGAAGGTCGTGTGGATCCGGCCGTCTGAGGCGATCAGCAGCGGAAGGGCATCCAGATAGGTCTGGGCCAGCTTGGTCAGCTCACGCCAGCGCTCGATCTTCGGGATCACCGGATGCTCGTGACGGATCGCCTGGAGGACGCGAGCGTCGGTCGAGTAGCCGGTCTTGCCCCGGCGCTTGCGCGACAGGCCCAGCTTCCCGAACAGGACCTCCTCGAGCTGCTTGGGCGAGCCGAGCGTGAACTCCTCGCCGCACAGGCCGAAGATCTCGCGCTCGAGCTCGTCGGCCTCGGCCTTCACGCGGTCGGAGATCTCGCGCAGCCGCTCGGTGTCGAGCTTCGAGCCCGCCAGCTCCATCTCTCTGAGGACGCGCACGAGGGGAAGCTCGACGTCGTTGAACAGATCGGTCAGGCCACGGCCACGGATCTCCTCGCGCTGCCAGCCGGCGAGCGCCCCGAGCAGGAGGGCGTCGGCGGCGGCTGGATCCTCGATGTCGGTCCCCAGGCCGCGCTCCTCCGTGAGCTCCCGGAACGGGTAAGCGCGCCGGGCCGGCTCGAGCAGGTAAGCCGCGACCTCGGTGTCGTGGGCGAGCGTCGCCGGCACCTCCCCCAGGGACTTCGCGTCGTGGGCGACGACGGGCCGGCGCCCGAGCGCCCGGACGACATCCTCGGGTCCTTCCGACGCCCCGGCCAGGACGTCGGCCGCGCCGTCCGCGTGGACTCCGAAGCTCCAGGCCAGATCGGGCGAGAACAGCTGGTCGGGGGGCGCCTCCGGGGACCTGACCGCTACCGCCACCTCCTTGTCGGGTAGCCGCTCCAGATCCTTGAGGGTGGCGCCCGAGCGCAGCCGCGCGGTCAGTGCTTGCTCGGCCTCGGGGGCGGGCGCGGCCGCGTCGGCCGAGCCGAGCGCCTCCTCGAGCCGGCGCAGCGGCTCGCGGAGCTCGAACTCTCGGAACACCTCGCGCAGCCGCGAGCGGTCGGGCGGCGCGGACGCGTAGTCGGGGGCGTCGAAGTCGACCTCCACATCGCGCTTGGCGGTCGCCAGGTGCTTTGACAATCGAGCCGCGTCGGCGTGCTCGGTCAGGTTCTGCTTGCGCTTGGCGCCGCTGATCTCGTCGACGTGGTCGAGCACCTCCTCGAGTGACCCGAACCGCTGCAGCAGGTCGGCCGCGGTCTTGTCACCAATCCCCGGCACGCCCGGGATGTTGTCGCTCGTGTCGCCCTTCAGCCCGATGAAGTCGGGCACCAGCTCAGGCGGGATCCCGTAGCGGTCGATCACGCCCTCGCGGTCGTAGACGCGCGTGTCGGTGATGCCCCTGGATGTCGTCATGATCGACACCGCGTCGTCGACGAGCTGGTAGGCGTCCCGGTCACCGGTGACCACCATCACCTCGATCGGCGGGTCCGAGCCCTTCGCCCGCTCCGCGATCGAGGCGATCACGTCGTCGGCCTCGTAGCCGTCAACCCGCAGGTTGCGATACCCGAACGCGTCGACCAGCGGCTCGAGGTGCGGCCACTGCTCCTTGAGCAGATCGGGCCGGCTCGACCGCTGCGCCTTGTACTCGGAGTAGACTTCCTTGCGACCCGACGAGCCG
>DATBYI010000159.1:0-2342 GCA_036513815.1 Solirubrobacteraceae bacterium | reverse complement strand
TCCACTCCGCCACCCGCTCCAGCACGCCGTCGCGGAGGTCGAGCCTGCGTTCGTGACGCGTGAGCCGTCCGTAGCGGACGTCGAACGGCTCGTCGTCGACAAGCAGACGGAATATCTTGCCGTTGATGACGTTGATCATCGTCTGACCGGCCTCGGGGTTGCCGTAAGCCGACTCGGCGTACGGGAGGGGCCGGACCTCGTAGAAGCTGTTGAGGAAGGTCCCGGGCGAGCCGGCGGGCTCCCCTTCGTCCAGGTTGGCCCGCAGACCGATGTGCCCGTTGGAAAGCGCGAAGATCGACTCGGTCTGAGCGAGGAGGTCGAGATGAAGCTCCGACTCGGTCACCGACCACGGCTCGACCGAGAACACGTCCTCGCCGATCAAGATCCGTCCTCGAGCAGATCGGCGAGGTCCTTGACCACCACGTCCGCGCCGTGCTCGCGCAGCGCCTCGGCCTGGCCGACTCGATCGACCCCGACCACGAAGCCGAACTTCCCGGCACGTCCGGCCTCCACCCCGGCCAGTGCATCCTCGAACACGACTGCCTGCGCGGGTTCGGCGCCCAGCGCCTTGGCGCCGGCCAGGAACGTGTCCGGCGCCGGCTTTCCGGCGAGGTGCTCGCGCTCGGCCACGATCCCGTCGATCCGTACCTCGAACAGATCCGCGATACCCGCCGCGTCGAGCACGTCCTCGGCGTTGGTGCTCGAGGAGACGACCGCCCGGCGCAGGCCGTGCTCGCGGGCCGCTTTGACGTACCGAACCGAGCCCTCGTACGGCTCGACGCCGTCGTCGTGGATCAGCTTCAGCACGATCTCGTTCTTGCGATTCCCCAGTCCCTGGACCGTCTCGGTGTCGGGCGGGTCATCCGGCGAGCCAAGCGGAAGGTTGATCCCCCGGGACTCGAGGAACGAGCGAGTCCCATCGACGCGCGGTTTGCCGTCGACGTACTCGTCGTAGTCCTCGGGCACCTTGAACTCCTCGAACGGCTCGCCGGTTCGCTTCGACCGTTCGCGCAGGTACGCGTCGAACATCTGCTTCCACGCCTTGGCGTGAACCTTGGCGGTCTGCGTCAGGACGCCATCGAGGTCGAACAGACAAGTGGTGATCCCGTCCGGCAGGCCGAGCACATGAGAAGCTTCCCATAGCCGGTCCTCCAGGACGTCACCGGGCGACCGTCCGGCGAGGTCCTCAGGACATCGCGGCGGCGCGACGCTCGCTCTCGGCGCTGACGTTCTCCGCGCCACCGTCGCCGTCGGCGAGGATGGCGTGGCCGAGGAGCGCGTCGAGCTCGGCGTGCAGGCTGGCGCAGTGATCGACGCGGTAATCGGGACCGAGCCTCAGCCGCCGGTCGCCCACCGAAGTGCTCAGCTCGATGACCACGTCGCGGTCGCCCGGGAACCCCGCCAGCAGGTCCTTCAGCTCGCCCAGGACCGATGCGGCGAGCGCCGTGGCGTCGAGCCTGAGCCGGAGCGCAGTCGGGACGGCGAGCTCGCGCGCAGCCGCCTCCTGGGCCTCGGCGACCTCCTCAGCGGATGGCTCAAAAGGGTCGACTTGCTGGACGATCACGCACGTCGTCTCGCGGTCCTTGTGGTCTACGCGGCCGCGCACGAGCACGATCGAGTCGGGTGCGAGCAGATCTCCGGCCCCGTTCAACGCGTTCCCGAACACGAGCAGCTCGACCGACCCCTCGAGGTCGTCGAGGGTGGCGAACATCATCGGGTCGCCCTTCTTGGTGCGGATCTTCTTGGTCTCGGTGATCATCCCGCCGACGGTGACCCAGTCGCCGTCGCGGCGGGCCGCCAGGTCGGAGAGCGGGCAGTCGACGCGCTGGCGCAGCGCGGCCCGGACCTCCTTGAGCGGATGGGCCGATATGAACAGCCCGATCGACTCCTTCTCGGCGGCCAGCAGCTCGGCGCGCTCGAACTCGATCGCCGGGATCGGGGCGTGGCTCGGCGCCACGAATCCGCCGGCATCCTCCCCGCCGGCCACCTCGGAGGAGGACGAGGGAGGCGGGTCCGCGGATACCAAGTCGAAGATCGACCCCTGCCCGATGAGCGCGTCCTGCTGTGCCTTCTGCCCAGCGCCCTGCGCCTGCTCGAGCACCAACAACATCCCCTTGCGGGTGGCGCCGGTCGAGCCGAACGCGCCGCACTTGATGAGTGCTTCGATCGCCTTCTTGTTGACCGCACGGTTGTCAACCCGAGCGCAGAAGTCGAACAGGCTGATGAAGGGCCGGAGCGGCGGGTCGTAGTCGCCCCGAGCGCGCTTGATCGCCTCGACGGCCTGATACCCGACGCCCTTGACCGCGTCGAGGCCGAAGCGGATGTTGCCGTCGACGACCACG
>DATBYI010000158.1:0-2003 GCA_036513815.1 Solirubrobacteraceae bacterium | reverse complement strand
TTGCGAGCCGTCCGCGGGCAGATCGTTCCACTGCTTGCACGCGACCTCGCACGCCTTGCACCCGATGCACACCGAGGTGTCGGTGAAGAACCCCATCCGCTGCGCTCCGACGCGATGGATGGCGATTTCGGTGCCCGGGGCGCTGGTGCTCATCGGCGCGGCTCCTTTGGGTTCTCGGCCAGGGGGTCGTCCTCATTCGGCCGAACGTGATGCCCCTCCAGCGCGACGCCGGCCAAACGCGCCGTGCTAGCCCCCTGCCGGCGACCGGCGCGCACGTCGCAGGTGAACGCCTTGTCGTCCTGGATCGAGACGTTCGGATCGCCGGACAGGGCAACGAGCTCGTTGGCCGTATCACCCTGCGAGAGACCGCTGTAGCCCCAGTGCCATGGCAGCGCCACCTGATGAATCACCCGGCCGTCCACCCGCAGTGGCCGGATGCGATCGGTCACCTTGGCCCGCGCCTCGATCTCCGCCCGCTCGGTGACGATCGTCATCCAGCCGCCGTCCTCGATTCCCCGGTCGGCGGCGAGCTGCGGATCGATCTCGGCGAACATCTCCGGTTGGAGCTCGACCAGCCACGGGACGGTGCGGCTCATCCCGCCTGCCGTGTGATGCTCGGTCAGCCGGAAGGTCGTCGCCACCAGTGGGTAGCGCGGGTCGCCGGCCGTGTGGTACGGATTCTCGGGCCGGTGCCACCGGATCGCGGCCGGGCTCCCTTCCAGCTTCGGGTACAGAACGTTCGGCGTCGGCGACTCGAGCGGCTCGTAGTGCGTCGGCATCGGGCCGTCAAGTAACCCGCTGGGTGCGAACAGCCACCCCCGCCCGTCCGCCATCATGATGAACGGATCCGAGCCGGAGATGGCGTCCATTCCGTGGGCATCCGCCGGCGCCTGGTAGTCGGGCCGTTTGGTCGCCGGGAAGTCGGGCACGTCGTAGCCCGTCCACTTCTCCTCATGCTCGTCCCACCACACGTAGCGCTTGCGCTCAGACCACGGCCTGCCCTCCAGATCGGCGCTGGCGCGGTTGTAGAGGATTCGGCGGTTCGCGGGCCACGCCCACGCCCACTCCGGCGAGACGATCCCGCCCGGGGCGCTCACGTCACCGGGATCACGCCGCCGCGCCTGATTGACACCGTCCTTGTAGATGCCGGAGTAGATCCAGCAGCCGCAGGCGGTCGAGCCGTCATTGCGTAGCTCGTCGAACGAGGCGACCGGCTTGCCCGTCTCGACGTCGTAGCCGTTGATCTCCTTGATCACGGCCTCGACGTCGGGCTCACGGATCTCTCCGTGCTCTGGGTAATCCCAATGCAGATTCACGATCGGCCAGTCGCGCCCGCGCTCGGACCCGGCGTAGTGCGCCTTGACGCGCTTGGCCAGGTGGTGCATGAACCACAGCTCCGACCGAGCGTCAGCGGGCGGGTTGAGCGCCTTGTCGCGGAATTGCACGAGCCGCTGGGTGTTCGTGAACGTGCCCTCCTTCTCGATATGCGAGGCGGCGGGCATGAGGAACACCTCGGTCCCGATCTCCTCGGGACGAAATTCGCCCGATCGCACCTCCGGAGAGTCGCGCCAGAAGGTCGCGGTCTCGATCTCCGCCATGTCGCGGACGACGAGCCATTTCAGCTTGGCCAGAGCGCGCCGCTGAAGGCCCGAGTGCTGGGACCCCACGGCCGGGTTCTGCCCCATCACGAACAGGCCCTCCACCCCGCCGTCAAGCGCACGGAGCATCGTCGAGAAGTGGGAGTGGTTGCCGGTGAGCTTCGGCAACCAGCCGAAGCCGTAATCGTTGTCCTTGGTCGCGGCGTCGCCGAACCAAGCCTTGAGCAGGGAGATGATGTAAGCGTCGAAATGCGACCACCAGCCGCGATCCGGCCTCTCGACGCCGATGTACTCCTTCAGCGTCAGATGACCCTCGCGCGTCCGTGGCATGTGCAGGTAGCCGGGCAGCAGGTCGTACAGGGTCGGGATGTCGGTCGACCCTTGGATCGACGCGTGCCCGCGCAT
>DATBYI010000157.1:0-4162 GCA_036513815.1 Solirubrobacteraceae bacterium | reverse complement strand
CTCGCGGGCGCGTTCGCGGTCGAGTCCGTGCAGGATCTGGACCGCCTCGCCGCGCAGGCTGCGGTCGAGCAACGCGTAATCGTCGTCGGAGAGCTTGCCCGTGACATGGTCGAGCTCGGCGTCGCGCAGCTCGCGGTACTTGGCCTCCCGGGCGGCCTCGAGCTCATCGACGTTCGACGTCGCGAGCGGATGCCGCCCGACCGCCTTGCGCACCGGGGCGGTCACGAACGTGACGACAACCGAGAGGATCGCGAAGATGACGACGAACTCGAGCGCGCCGCTCATCTCACACCGGCTCCCGCACGGGCACTCGTTGCGGCGGGGCGGGCTGACGCGCCGGAGCCGGTGCGGACGGCACATCGGCGCGCCGGCGCCGGCGGGCGAGGGACGGCACCGGCCATAGGGCGATCAGGCCGCCGCAGGCGATGATCAGCGCGCCCAGCCAGAGCCAGATGACGAGCGGGTCCACGATCAGCAGGAACTCGCTCGCCCACGGATGGGTAACGAAGCGGCGCGCAATCTCGGACACGGCGATGTCGCGTTCGGTCCACAGCGCGTTGAGCGTCTGCTGGGCCTGGGCCGGCGGAAGCTTGGACGCCTTCGTCATCACCTGCGGCGCGAAGGCGGCGAACAGGTTGTTGGCCTGGTTGATGAGCGACGCCAGGTGGGTCGGATCGACGTCGATGACCGTCCAGATGTCACGCCGCAGGTTCGAGTGCAGGCCGACCTCGCTGTCCGAGTCGGTGGTGTCGAAGAACCGCCCGACCAGGCCGTCGGTCGGATTCTGCGAGGGATAGAAGTTCCGCGTCGTCGTGACGGTCGTTACGTGCTTGCCGTTCTTGGTCACGTCGAGCACGGCGCCGAACGAGATCTTCTGTGAGGAGACCGCCTCGGTGGGCTTCACGTAGCGGAGGGTGTAGCCGTCGACGCTGGCCTTCTGCCCGGGGGCCAGGAACACGTCCTGCGAGTGCTGGAAGGACGAAGAGGCGGCCACGCCGACGAGCAGGACGGCCAGTCCGGCGTGGACGATGTAGCCCCCGTAACGCCGGCGATTGCGGCCGATCAACCCGACGAACGCGACCGGGATGACGTCGTGGGTGATCGCCCGGCGCGCCGCCGTCCCCCGCCACAACTCCTGGACGACCGACGTGAGCACGAATCCGGCCAGCGCGAACATGATCAGCGCGAAGGGCCGCGAGGCCGGGCCGCCGGGCAAGAACAGCAGCACGAAAAACGTGGTCAAGCCGGCGGTCACCGGCAGCGTGAAGTTGCGACGCAGGTTGGCCACCGTCACCCGCCGCCAGGCGATGATCGGCCCGATGCCCGACAGCAGCACCAGGATCAGCGCGAGCGGCACGATGAACGGCCGGAAGGCGGGCGGACCGACGGACACCTTGGTACCCGTGAGCGCCTGCGAGATGAGCGGGAAGAACGTGATCCAGAAGACGACGGCGACCATCGCCACCAGCACCATGTTCTGGAACAGGAAGACCGCCTCGCGTGAGAGCAGCGAATCCAGGCGGGCATCCGAACGCAGCGACTCGCGCCGCCACAGGATCAGCCAGATCGAGCCGATCACCATCACGGCGATCAGGATCACGAACGGGACCCCGAGCGTGGATGCGCCGAAGGCGTGGATCGAGTCGAGGATCCCCGAGCGGACCAGGAACGTGCCCAGGATCGACAGCGTCCCGGCGGCCAGCACCAGCGACGCGTTCCACACCTTCAGCATCCCGCGCTTCTCCTGGATCATCACGGAGTGGATGAACGCGGTGATGCACAGCCACGGCATCAGCGCCGCGTTCTCGACCGGATCCCAGGCCCAGTACCCGCCCCAGCCAAGCTCGGTGTACGACCACCGTGCCCCGAGCAGGATCCCGATCCCCAGGAACAGCCACGCCGCCAGCGCGAATCGCCGGGTCAGCGCGATCCACTCGGCGCCGAGGCGGCCGCTGATCAGCGCGCCGACGGCGAACGCGAACGGGACCGTCAGTAGCGTGTACCCCGAGTACAGCATCGGCGGGTGGATCATCATGCTCGGGTGGAGCAGGAGCGGAGCGAGCCCGGCGCCCTGCGCCGGCGGGGTCGCGCTCGTCGAGAACGGGTTGGCCCAGAACGTCGCCAACGACGTGAAGAAGGCCGCGAAGCCGAGCAGAACCGCGGTCGCGTAGGGGACGATCTCGCGGGCTCGGTTGCGGACCAGGAACAGGATCAGGCTCGACCACAGCGACAGCAGGAACACCCACAGGAGCAGCGAGCCCTCCTGCGAGGACCAGGCCGCCGCGAGCTTGTAGAAGGCCGGCGTGGTCGTCGATGAGTGGTTCGCGACGACGTTGAACGAGAAATCGTTGCGCCAGAAGGCGTCCTCGAGGATCGCGAACGCGAGCGTCGCCAGACCGGCCAGCGCGTAGACCGATCGCCGCCCGGCGGCAACGAACTCCCGCTGGCCCGTGCGGGCGCCGTAGATCGAGGCGCCGACGCCGAACACCGCGACGCCGAGCGCCATGATGAGGAGCGCGCGGCCGATCAGCGCCATCGCGAATTCCCCGGTCTGCAGCCGGCCATCCGGGACATCATTACGACGCAGCCGCCGCCTGGTACTTCGACGGGCACTTGGTCGTGAGCGAGTTCCCCTGGCCGATGTAACCGGTCCCGGCGCCGCCCTTCTCCACCGCGACCATCACCGCGCGTCCGGCCGCGAACGGGTCCGGGACGATTCCCTCGTAACTGACGGGAACCGACACGGGAAGCTTGGGGTCGCGAATCCGGAACCGCAGCGTGGTGCCGTCGCGCTGAACCGAGCCGTTCAGAACCGTGCCGGCGAGCTCGTAGGTCTGCCCTGGCTTGCCCTGAGCGAGCAGTTGGGAGGCCGTGAACTCCTTGTTTCCGGCGGTGAAGCTGACGTAGACGAGCGCCGACGCCAGCAGCACGGCGGCAGTTAGGGCGACGGTTAGCCGTATGGCGCGCTTGCGGCTGGGATCCATGCCTTGCCTGATTCTCCCACACCCCGGCCACCGAACCCTCCGCCGTTCACGCTCTGGGGGTGTCTGCCGATTAACGTCGTATTAGAGGGCTGCGGCCCTCGCGTTAATCGAGAAACCAATCAAGCCCACGAGCGTTATTAGCTAGAGATGTTGGCAATAGCCAAAGCAAACGAGAGCCGCATCCGGTGGCGACGGCGCGACGGCCATGACGCGGCCGCGCGTTCCGGCGTGCCGCCCCAGAGCGATGCCCCCTCTCGCGAACGACGCCACGGGGGGCCCATCGAGGATCGTGCGCTCTACACCTGCGAATGCGGCTACGCATTCGAGGCGCTGGTCACGACCTCGGTCGGCTGCCCCCACTGCTCGCGCACGCAGGCCTGGTAGGCGCAGCCAGGCTGGCCGACGAGCGCGCTCCGGCGCGCTTGCTCCGCCGACCCCCGGGGCGGCCTCACCCGCGCTCTGAAAAGCAAAGCGCGGGCCCGCCGCGTTTCCGCCGCCCCAGGCGATCACACGGCCGGCCCGCAACTCTGCACCGGTCCCATAGCTTGCCCCCGACACCCGCTGGTGAGGTGCCAGCGATGGTTCCAGAGGGCTCCGGCGTAGTCAAATACGTTCATCTGCGAGTGCTATAACGGCTCCTTATGGCAGAGGCCGGGCACTCGACGGACGCTCGTGTGAGGTAGCTGAGCGACCTCGACCTCAGGCAACTGCGGTACTTCGTGACCGTCGTTCGCGAGGGTCAGATGACGCGCGCGGCGCGGCGTCTTCAGCTCGCGCAGCCGGCGCTGTCGCAGGCGATCGCGCGACTCGAGTCCCAGGTCGGCGTCAGGCTGCTCGACCGCAATCCGCGCGGAGTGGCTGTGACCCCAGCCGGCGCGGCGTTCCTCGAAAAGGCGCAGGCCACGCTCGACGCCGTCGACGAGGTCAGCGCCACCGCTCGCTCCTGGGCGCGCGAGGAGGCCGGGCGGCTCCACGCCGGGTTCATGAGCATGACCCCGCCGATGATGGCCGGAGACCTGTTCGCTCGGTTCATGGCCGAGCACCCCGACGTGACGATCGAATGGCGCCAGCTCGGCTACCCCACGCTCGACGGGCGCGCGTGGCTGAGCGACTCCGACGTGGCGCTGATCTGGTTCGCGCCGAGCGCGGCGGGCCTCGCCAGCCAGGCGATCCGGACG
>DATBYI010000156.1:0-4189 GCA_036513815.1 Solirubrobacteraceae bacterium | reverse complement strand
CGGTCGAGCTCGATCAGCTCGATGTCGAGCAGCGGCGCGACCTTGGCCATCGACCCGTGTAGCTCCGGGGTGAAGCCGCGGCTGACGCAGCCCGGCCAGTACGCGACCTTCACGACTGCTCCTCCTTGCCGGTCTCGGGTTCGGGGTCGTCCTCGTAGCCTGAGACGTACAGGTTGAGCTCGTCGCGCTTGGGCTTGGACTCGATCTGGTCGAAGATCCGCTTGACCTCGGGAGACGCCTTGTGCTGATGAAGGAGGGCGGTCTTGGGCGTCATCTTCCCGCGGGCGAGGCCCTTGATCGCCGTGGGCAGGCCGCTCAGGAGCTCCTTCCCGGCCGCGGGGTTGAACTTCCCGCCGTAGGAGTCGGCGAGCAGATCGGGCTCGTGCAGGATGCCGTTCTTGCGGATGTTCTTGACGAACGCGTGCTCGTGGTTGTAGCCGTTGTTGTGGTCCTTGATGTCGAAGTCGGATCCGGCGATCCGGCGCAGCCGCATGATCTGGTTCATCGGATCCACGCCCTTGGGGCACGCGTCGATGCAGTTGAAGCAGTGGGTGCAGTCGTAGATCCCGTGCGGGTCCTCGGACAGATCACGCAGGCGCTCGGAGTGTTGGGCGTCGCGCGGGTCCCCGACGAACCGGTAAGCCTTGGCGAGCGCGGCGGGGCCGACGAACTCCGGGTCGACCTCCATGGCCAGGCAGTCCGACACGCACGCGCCGCACTGGATGCAGGCCATCGGCTGGGTGACGTCGACCATGTTCTCGTGCGGGACGATGTACTCGCGCTCGGGCACCGGCTCCTTGTTGATCAGCCACGGCGTGACGCGCTGGATCTTCTTCCAGTGGACCGCGTCCATATCGACGATCAGGTCCCGGATCACCGGCATGTTGCCCATGGGCTCGACGGTGATGACGGGTGTCTCCTGCCCCTCGTCGGGTGGGTTCCAACCGGTCCCGTGCCCGCGCTGCGCCGCCTCCTGGAGGTGGGTGTTGCACGCGAGACCGGGCTTTCCGTTCATCCGCACGCCGCAGGAGCCGCAGATGGCCTGCTGGCAGGAGCAGCGAATTCCGATCGAGCCGTCAGTGTCGTCCTTGATCTGGAGGATCGCGTCGAGCACCGACTTGACGGGTGAGAGATCGACTTTGTGGGTGTCCCAGCGGGGAGCTTCACCCGACTGCGGGTCGTAGCGACGGATCCTAAGCGTGTACTCGGCCATCAGGGCTTCCTTCCGTGCGCGCGTGTGTAACTAGTAAGTCCGTTCCTCTGGCTGCCAGCGCGTGATCGTGACCGGCGAGTAGCTCACCTGCGGGGTGTCGCCGCCGTTCAACGAGATGTCGATGTGCTTGAGCCACTCCTCGTCGTTGCGCCCGGGGTAGTCGATGCG
Organism: Solirubrobacteraceae bacterium; assembly: GCA_036513815.1. GTDB lineage: Bacteria > Actinomycetota > Thermoleophilia > Solirubrobacterales > Solirubrobacteraceae > Palsa-465. Next base: position 2,808 of record DATBYI010000156.1, on the reverse strand, counting down.
CCACTGGGCGCCCCGACACTCCTTGCGCTCGAGTGCGCCAACCACGATCGTCTCGGCCACGTCGAGCATGTACCCGAGCTCGATCGCCGCTATCACGTCCTGGTTGAAGACCGAGCCGCGGTCGTCGATGCCCGCCACCGCCGCCTCTTCCTTGAGCCCGCGAATGTTCTCGAGCGCCGTGGTCAGGCCCTCCTCGTCGCGGAACACCGCGACGTGATCGTTCATGGTCTTGCCGAGCTCGTGCTTGATCGCGCCGATCCGCCGGCCGTTCTGTTCGCGGTTCATGATCGCCGTGATCTTGCGCTCGGTGTCAGTGACGCGTGACGCCGGCGTCGAAGGCATCGCCATCTGCGTCGCGCGGTGGGCCGCATGCACGCCCGAGCGGCGGCCGAACACGAGCGTGTCGAGCAGCGAGTTAGCGCCGAGGCGGTTGCCGCCGTGGACCGACACGCACGCGACCTCGCCGGCCGCATAGAGCCCGGGCACGGTCGTCTGGCCGTCGTAGTCGGTCTTGACCCCGCCCATGATGTAGTGCATGCCGGGACGGATGTGGATCGGCTCGCGCGTGATATCCACGCCCGCGAAATCACGTCCGATGTTGACGATCTCGCGCAGGGCCTCGAGCGTGCGCCGGCGCGGGACCTTGGTGATGTCGAGCGCAACGGTGCCGTCGGGGAAGCCGCGACCCTCGTTGATCTCGGTCTGCTCGGCGCGGGAGACGACATCGCGCGAGGCGAGCTCGAACTTGTTGGGGGCGTACTTCTCCATGAAGCGGTCGCCCTCGGCGTTGAGCAGCCAGGCGCCCTCGCCCCTCGCGCCCTCGGTGATCAGCAGCCCATTGCCAGCGAGGGTGGTGGGGTGGTACTGGACCATCTCCATGTCCATCAACTTGGCGCCAATCCGGTAGGCCTGGGCGATGCCGTCGCCGGTCACGATCAGCCCGTTGGTGGTCGGCTGGTAGACCTGACCGGCGCCGCCCGAGGCGAGGATCACGCCCTTGGCGTTGAACACCTCGAGTGTCCCGTCGCGCAGATCGCGGCAGATCGCGCCGACACATTGGCCGTTCTCGTCCTGGAGCAGATCGGTCGTGAACCACTCCTCGTAGCGGTCGATCTGACCGGAGCGCTTCATCAGCTGCTCGTAGAGAACGTGGAGGATCGCGTGGCCCGTGATGTCCGCGACGTAGTAGGTGCGGGCAGCCGATGCGCCGCCGAACGCTCGCGTCCCCAGATGGCCCGTCCCGTTGCGGTGAAACGTCACGCCGAGGTGCTCCAGGTACAGGATCTGGTCCGGTGCCTCGCGGCACATGACCTCGATCGCATCCTGGTCGCCCAGATAGTCCGAGCCCTTGACCGTGTCGAACGCGTGCGACTCCCAGCTGTCTTCGGGGTTGAGCGCGGCGTTGATCCCGCCGGCCGCCGCCACCGAGTGCGAGCGCACGGGGTGGACCTTGGAAACGATCGCGACCGACGCGCCGGTCTCGGCAGCGGCGAGGGCAGCCCGCTGGCCGGCCAAGCCCGCCCCGATGATCAGCACGTCGTGTGATGGCACGCCGCCGATTCTACGAAGGGGGGCAGCGGGGCGCGTTTTGCCCTGGGACGAGCCGCGCGCCGGCCCGGAACCGTCACAAGTTGTAGTCGCGCGCCCGCGTTAAGTGGTCAGCCTGCATTGCTGACAAGGACTTCATATGGCCGTTAACGATTGGATAGGGGCAAGGACGCTGCGCTTGGACCGCGCCGACAACTTGCCGACGGAGGCGCTGGCCACTGACGGCAAGCTGCTCGGCTGGCTCGCGGGCATGATGGCCCAAGATCGCCACTACCACACGGTCATGGCGACGCTGACCGCGAGCGAGAACTACCCGAGCGCGGTTGTGCGCGCGGCCGCGGCGTTCTTCGGCGGCGAGCACTACTTCTTCGACGCGCCGAGCCCCGGCCATTGCGGCGAATGGTCGTTCCCGCGGTCCGGCACGCTGCCCGCCGTGCAGACGAAGTTCCTCGCCCAGATGAAGCGGTTGTTCGCGGCCGACATCGCCGACTGGCGCCCGAACGGAGGCTCGATGTGCGAGCAGGCCGTCGTGATGGCGGCGTGCCAGGGCGGGGATGCGTTCGTCGAGCTTGCCCCCGAGGACGGCGGCCATTTCGGCGCATCCGTCCTCGCCGAGCGGCTCGGGATCGAGTCGTTCTCGTTCCCGATGGACGGCGACCTGATCGACGTCGAAGCGACGATCGCTCTCGTGAACGAGCATCCGAACATTCGGCTGCTGCTCGTCCAGCCGTCGCATTGCCGGCGTCCGCAGCCGATCGACAAGCTCGCGAGCGAGCTCCCCGAGCGGGTGACGCTGGCGGTCGACGTGAGCCACACGGCGGGCCTGATCGCGGCCGGCCTGCTCCCGCAGCCCCTCCTCCAAGGGGCCGACATCCTCACCTTCAACACGCACAAGACGCTTCCCGGGCCGAACAAGGGCGTCATCGCCTTCGCGGACCGCGACCATCCTCTCGCCCACACAATGTGGGAGACCATCTGCCCGCAGCTGCAGTCCAACAGCCATGCCGAGTGCCTCCCCGGGCTCGTGATCGCGCTCGAGGAGATCGCCAACTTCGGCCGCGCCTACGCCGAGCAGACCGTGGCCAACGCGCGGACGCTGGCCCACGTACTCGATTCGGGTGGCCTGGACGTGCCCGGCATGGAGTACGGCGGCACCCAGACCCACCAGGTGCACGTCCACCTCGGTACGGCGGAGGCGGCGAACAAGGCGGCCAACGAGCTGCTGCCAATGTGTGGCATTCGCACGAACTCCGTGCTGAT
>DATBYI010000155.1:0-2729 GCA_036513815.1 Solirubrobacteraceae bacterium | reverse complement strand
GGGCGAGCCGCCGGCCGGTCGAGCGTCATGAACGAGAGCTGGGCGATGGGTAGCCCGGGATAGAGCTTGATCGGGATGCGCGTGAGGTTGTTCAGCTCGAGGGTGAGCGTGCCCTTCCAGCCGGGGTCGCAGAAGCCGGCGGTGGCGTGCACGATCAGTCCGAGGCGACCGATGCTCGACTTGCCTTCGATGCGAGCGACGATGTCGTCGGGGAGCTCGACCCACTCGAGCGTGCGCCCGAGGCAGAACTCTCCCGGGTGGATCACGAACGACTCCTCGGGGCCGATCACGACCTCCTCGGTGAGGCCGGCGGGGGGATCGCGCAGGTCGATCGCCGACGCGCGGTGGTTGTGAAAGACGCGGAACGAGTCGCCCAGGCGGAGGTCGACGCTCGCGGGCTGAACCAGGCTCGCGTCCCACGGATCGATCCGGATCCGCCCGTTCTGGACGAACTCGATGATCGTCGCGTCGGAGAGGACGGAGAACGGGGTGCTCATTGAATGGAGAGTCTGGCAGCGGTGGCGGATCGCGGACGGGTGGGCGGGGGCGCCCCCGGGGTGGATCAGCGCTCGAAGGGTGGATCAGCGCTCGAACGTGCGCGTGCGCGCCCGTGTGGTCCGGACGCGCGGTGGCGCTAGCGGCGCCAGATCCCCGTGAGGGCCCCGCCGGGGGTGCCGCGGGAAAGGCTTGCGCGGGTGGTGTGGGTGCCGGCGGATGCCGCCGTCATCGTCCCTCGAGGAGGCCTCGTCGGGCTCCTGCTTGATCGCCCACCAGACGATGTAGATCAGGCCTGCGAGCGGGATCTTCAGGGCAAGCATCAACCAGAGGAATCCCCAGGTCACGGCCGCCGATCCTACCTCTATTGCGGGGCGATGTCACGCCGGTTTCGCCTCGTGTGGATGTGTACGCAAAAGGTTTGCGTACGGGGCGGGAGAAGGCGGTGTTTGACGTGCAAAACCTGCCAAACGGTGGCGCTGACCATAGCCGTGGCATGCCCTGCATGTGGGACATGCGCGAGGTGACACGGGCGGTGGCGAGTGGCTCGAGGGGCGTGGCTAGGCGCGCTGGAGCGCGAGATCGCGCGTGCGGACTTCGCCGTCCGCGAACGCCGACGGCTCGGACGGGCGACGGGCGAGGGCGGCGCCGATGGCCAGCAGCGTCCAGGTGATCGGGTCCTCGAGGAAGTCCGCGTAGAGCAGGGTGTGGAACAGGAGCGCGATGAAGGCCGCGGCAACCGCGGCCCGGATCGGATCGGCGCGCGCGCGGCGCAGGAGCATTACCACGGCGGCGAGCACGAACGCGAGATAGGCGAGCTCGCCGATCAGGCCCTGCTCGGCCGCGATCGTGATGGGGATCGTGTGCGACGCGGAGGTGGTCTGGCCGAGCGCGTGGTGCCGTGCGCTGTACTCCTTCTCGAACGAGCCCGAGCCGTAGCCCCAGAGCGGGCGGGACTTGAACAGGTCGAGCCCGCCCGAGACGAGGCCCGGCCGGCCGCTCGAGGCCCCGTTCAGGCCCTGGTTGAGGCCGAACGTGGTGGGCGAGAGCGCGATCGCCGCGGCGGCCAGCGCGACCACTCCGACCGCGACGAACACCGCCCGCCCGACGTGCCACCGCAGCGCCGCCAGCACGCCCAGCCCGACGAGCAGGGCGCCCAGGCTGGAGCGCGACAGCGTCAGCACGAGACCACCCCAGAGGATCGCGAGGACACCAAGCGTGACCAGCTGCGTGCTCTGCCGGCGCGCGTAGAGGAGAACCGCCCCGAGCAGGACCATCACGAGCGCGAGGAACCGGCCGAAGATGTTCGGGTCGAAGAAGACCGAATTGACCGTGAAGTACACGTGGTCCGCGTTCGCCGCGATCAGTTTGGGGTTGAGGAAGATGGTCTTGGTGGCGTACTCGACGAAGCCCACTAGCGCGAACAGCACGGCGAGCCCGGCGATCAGCCCCAGGCAGTTGCGCGTCAGACGCACCGTCCAGTCGACCCGCCGCAACAGGCAGTAGGCGAGCGCGAACGGGACGTAGAAGAACACCATCTGCTGCAGCGCGGTCTGGAACGACGGGGAATAGGCGGCCTGAAGGCCGTACAGGACGACGTAGGCCGCGAGCAGACGCTCGAACCAGCGGGCAGCGCCGGCGGCGGGGGCGCGTTCCGAGACGGGAGGGCCGTACCTAGGGGCGGCCGCGGCCGCTGACACCCCCGGGCGGAGCGTTCGGAAGATGAACGCGATCGATCCGGCGGCAACCACGAAATAGAGCGGCACGAGCAGGTTGGCCGTGGTGCCGCCGGCCTGGATCGGGATCCGGAACGGCAGCGCGATCAAGACCGCGCCGGCCAGCCAGGCTGGATGCCGGTTGACCACGAGCGCGGCGACGAGCACCGCGCACACCACCGCGACGGCGCCGACGGCGGCGATGAGTGGGTGGCGATGCACGATGCTGAGCTGCGGCGAATGCCAGATGGCGTCGAGAAGCAGCACCGGCGAGAGGACCAGCGCGGCGAGCATGGCCACCGCTTGGACCCGCGTATCGCGATGAAGCATGACCACGGCGGCGAGGGCCGCTACCGCCACCACCCCCAACTTGGGCAACGGTCCGGACAAGGCGCCGTAAAGCAGCACGATCTGGATGATCCTCTACCTTTCGAAATCGCATGCCGTCCGCGAGGGTTCTCTCATCGTGCAACGTCCGGCACGCCGGCGCTCCGGCGCGCGGGGTGCTGGCGCTGCTTG
>DATBYI010000154.1:0-3003 GCA_036513815.1 Solirubrobacteraceae bacterium | reverse complement strand
GACGCGCGGCTGCCCAGTCGGGATCCCGTCGCTCGGGACGCTGCTCGCCTACGGCCCGCAGATCCGCCAGCCGGTCGGGCGGATCCACTGGGCCGGCACGGAGACCTCTACCTATTGGAACGGCTACATGGACGGCGCGGTCCGGTCCGGTGAGAGGGCGGCGGCCGAGGTGCTCTCAGCGCTGTAAGGCCATGCGGAACTCGTCAGGCGACGCCCGCCCGCGGAAGCGTGACGGATTCAGCACGCCCCACATGCGTAGCTCGTCACGCCCCGGAATCTCTGGGTCGCGTGACGTGTTCCGCGCGGAGCGCTGGGCGACTTCCCTACCGCGGGACGCTGTATGACTGGTGGACCTGCGCCGCGTCCTGGTCCTGCTGCCCCGCCTCGCGGCTCTCGACCCGGTTGATCTGATCGCACAGCAGCCCCCAGGCGACCCGGTCGTCCTTGCCGCGGTAACGATCACGCCCCTGTAGGAACGCCCAGGCCTCGCTGCGCAGGTAGGCGGCAGCAATCCCGCGGCGAGTCGACCGCTGCGAGGGCTTGAGCCACTGGCTGACGCTCTGCAGCAGCCCGACGACGAGGCCCAGGACGATCGCGTAGACCTTCGGCGCGTTGAGCGCGGCGGCGAGCGATGCACCGACCCCGGCCAGGATCGAGGTCAGGTTCAGGAAGTTGTCGAGGACGGCATACCCGCGAACGCTCCGCTCGAACGTCCTCATCGGCTCGATGAACCGGTGCACCAGGAACGCGCGCTGGATCTCGAGCTGGTCGAGCGCATGAGAGTGGTCTCCCCAGGCGACCTCCGCGAGCCGTCGCTCGATCAACCGGGCGATGTCCTGGGCTTCGCCGCTCAGCGCTGCGCGCATGCCGAGCGCCTCGAGCAGGGCGTCGACCTCGTCGTTGCCCGCCGCCATCAGCCGGGTGACGACGCTCTCATTCCGATCCGGCTCGCCGTTTGGCGGCTGGGCCTGCGTCTGGTCGGTCATGCGCGCTCCCTCCCTCCGTGCGGGCGCCCCCGGTAGACCGTATTAGGTCCGCGGCGGCGGCGGCGGTATTTTGCTTGCACCGCCGCCACCGCGGGAGGGGGCTACAGGTTCAGTAGCGCCGGGATGTTCAGCAGCTGCTGGACGATGTTCAGCAGGCCGGACGCCTGCTGCGCACCAACTCCAGGCTGATCGAGCAGGCCCGCCACGTTGCAGAGAAGGTTGCCGAGCAGGTTGCCCGCTCCTGACACCGCGTTGATGTCGAGCACCACCTGGTTCAGGTGGACCGTGAGCCCGAGCAGGTTCAGGTTTAGCGGTCCAAGGTCCAGGTGCAGAACCGGACACGTTGCGGCGTCACGCGCGAGGCTGCTCGTGTCCACGCTTGCCGGGATGGCAACGTTGGACTTCTTTACTGTCCGGTTACCGATCTTGCCGGTGAGTGTGCCAACTGCGTATGTCGCGCCACCGCGAGTGACGAACTGGCTGACGTTGAACTTTCCAGTGAACTGCTTGCCGTTATGCGCAGTGCCCGTGATCGGGACCTGCGTGAACGACGTCGTAGGAATTCCAGTCGTGGTCGGCGTTTGTGCGCCGGCGGCAACGGGAGCTACCAGGGCGACTGCACACAGGGCAGCCAGAACCATCCCTAGCTTTCGTACTGACATGGGTTTCCTCCAGTGGGGTGTTACTTAACGCTTTCCAGCCGATTGAGACAGGGGTCCGCGCACAGTTGATCGACCCCGTGCAGGGCGGGGTTGCTCGCAGGCGTGTCTAACCCGACCGACCACGCCAACGAGCGACGGACCTCCTCGGACTGCTACCTCCCTTCGTGCGCGGTAAGTGACTACCCGGGCACTCGCCGGAAGACGCTTCAGGTCAATCCAGGTTTACGGCGCGGTTGGCTGCGCGTTGTAACTACCTACAGGTTGATCGCGACGTACTTCGTCTCGAGGTACTCCTCGATGCCTTCGTAGCCGCCCTCGCGTCCGAACCCCGACTGCTTGATGCCGCCGAACGGGGCGCCGGCGTTCGAGACCATCCCCTGGTTGAGTCCGACCATCCCGGTCTCGAGCCGCTCGACCACGCGGAGCGCGCGCTTGAGGTCGTTCGTGTAGACGTACGCGACGAGACCGTACTCGGTGTCGTTGGCCGCGGCGATCGCTTCGTCCTCATCGCTGAAGCCCTTGACCGGCGCCACCGGGCCGAAAATCTCTTCTTTGAGCAGCTTGGCGTCCTGGGGAACGTCGGTGAGGACGGTCGGGTCGTAGAAGTAGCCGGCGCCATTCCGGGTGTGGCCTCCCACGACGGCCTTCGCGCCCCGCCCGATCGCATCCTCGACGAGCTCGGCGACCTTGGTGCGCTGGCTCTCGTCGATCAGCGGCCCGACCTGGACGCCGTCCTCGGTGCCGCGCCCGACCTTGAGCGCGCCCATCTTCTCAGCCAGCTTCTCGGCGAACTGGTCGGCGACCTTGTCGGCCACGTGGAACCGGTTGGCCGCGGTGCACGCCTCGCCGATGTTGCGCATCTTCGCGATCATCGCGCCCTGGACCGCCGCGTCGACGTCGGCATCGTCGAAGACGATGAACGGCGCGTTCCCGCCGAGTTCCATCGAGAGCCGCAACAGGTTCTGGGAGGCCTGCTCCATCAGCTTGCGTCCGACCTCGGTCGAGCCGGTGAAGGACAGCTTGCGCAGCCGATCGTCAGCGATCAGCGGGCCCATCGTCTCGCCCGAGGACGACGCGGTCACGAGGTTGACGACGCCGGGCGGAAGGCCATTCTCCTCGAGGATCTTGACCAGCATGAGCATCGACAGCGGGGTCTGCTGCGCGGGCTTGATCACCGCGGTGCACCCGGCGGCGATCGCCGGGCCGAGCTTTCGGGTGCCCATCGCGAGCGGGAAGTTCCACGGCGTGATCAGCAGGCACGGCCCGACCGGCTGTTGCATGGTGAGCACGCGGCCCTGTCCGTTGGAGTTGGTCGAGTAGCGCCCGTCGATCCGGACCGCCTGCTCGGAGAACCA
>DATBYI010000153.1:0-8044 GCA_036513815.1 Solirubrobacteraceae bacterium | reverse complement strand
ACCCGCTCGTAGATCTCCTCGCGGCGGAGGACTCGATCGGACTGAGCCAGCAGCTGGAGGATCTCGAACTCGCGAGCGGTGAGCTCGAGGCTCTGCTCGCCGACATACGCCTGGTACAGATCGGGCCGCACGATGATCTCGCCGACCGTGGCCGAAAGGTCGATCTGCGGCAGTTCGTGGCGACGGTGGCGGCGCACCGCGGCCTCGATCACGCAGATCAGCTCCTCGGGATGGCAGGGCTTCGTCATCCACGCGTCGGCGCCGAGTCGGAGACCACGGACACGCTGCGCCACCGACGACGGCCCGGTGCAAACGATTACGGCGAGGCCCGGCAGGCGCGCGCAAACTCGCTCGAGATAGTCCCAGCTGTCGGGGCCGATCACGGCGAGGTCGAGCACGAGCGCGTTGAGGCGCATGGCCACGAGCGTCTCGACCGTCGCGGGGGTGGTGAGCGGGCGATGCTCGCATCCGAGCGCCCCGAGGCGATTGGCCAGAACCTGCGTGAAACCGGGGTCGCGGTCGATTACCGCCACCCTGAGCCTGGCCTGAGCACGTTGCGGGGCGCCCTGGCCCCCCGACTGCGCATCGCTGCGCTCACGCGACATGAGCGCCACTGTAATGGACGCACCCAACGGGCATCCGGTGGGACCCCGCCCGGTAACAGGATCTTTACATGCAATTAGCGGCGAAGCTCCCCTGCTGCACGCGGCGCCCCGACTCGACGTGCCGTTTCGCACTTTGTGCGGACTTGAAACGAAGAGGTCTCGAAGACTGCCGCTGGACGTTTCCCGGGGGGCGACACTGTCGCTATCCTCAGTGCCGCCGCGCGCCCCGGGCGCGCGCCCTCAGGACGACCTCCGCGAATGGCATCCCGCACCAAGCAGAAGGAAGAAGCCCGCGCGCGCCGGCTGGCCGAGGAGCAGGCGCGAGCCGAACGCGCCCGACGCCAGCGCCGCCTCCAGATGGTGTTCGGCACGATCGTCGGCGCGGTCGTCATCGTCGTCGTGCTGGTCCTGGTCTCGAGCGGCGGCGCCAAGAAGGAGACCGGCCTCCAGACGGGCACCAAGGCGAACTCGACGATCACCGCGGTGAATCAGCTGCTCGGTGGGATCCCGCAGTCCGGCGCCACGCTCGGGAGCCCTAAGGCCCCCGTGACGATGACCTATTTCGGCGACTACCAGTGCCCGGTGTGCCAGGCCTTCACGCTCGAAGGCGGCTTCGGCCAGCTCGTCTCCACCGACGTCCGCGCCGGCAAGGTGAAGGTCGTCTACAAGGCGTTCTGCACCGCCACGTGCGGGAGCCCCGATCCGGGCATCTTCCCGACGCAGCAGGCGGCGGGGCTAGCCGCCGGCAAGCAGAACCTGTTCTGGCAGTACACGGAGCTCTTCTATCGCGAGCAGGGCGCGGAGGACTCGGGCTACGTGACCGAGTCCTACCTCCAGGGGTTAGCCAAACAGATACCGGCGCTGAACTTCACGTCGTGGCAATCGGCGCGTAGCGACCCGAACCTGACCGCCCAGGTCGCGGACGATCAGGCGGCCGCAAAACAGATCGGCGTCAGCGGCACGCCCACGCTCGTCTTCACAGGACCCAAGGGGTCGGCCGCCGCGAGCCAGGCCGTTCCCACTTATGCCCAGCTCGAGAGTGTGATCCAGCAGGTCACATGAGCGCCGTAGCGACGAACGGCGGGTCGGCCCGCCCCTCGAGACTCGACCGCAATCTGCGGATCGCCATCTTTGTCCTGTGCCTGATCGGGATCGGCGTCGCCGGCTACCTCACCTACACGCACTACGCCAAGATCAAGGTCATCTGCGGGTCGAACGGTGGTTGCGAGACCGTGCAGAGCTAGGTCTACTCGAAGCTCGCGGGCATACCGGTGGCGGTGCTCGGATTGGCCGGATACATCGGGATCCTGTTCAGCCTCGCGATCCGCAACGAGCTCGGCCGGGTCGCCGCCTTCGGCATCGCGCTCGTCGGATTCCTGTTCAGCATGTACCTGACGTATCGCGAGGCGTTCACGATTCACGCCTACTGCTACTGGTGCCTATCGAGCGCCACCCTGATGACGCTGCTCGTGATCCTCACGACCACCCGGCTCCTGCGGGCCGACCCGATCTACTCGGCGCCGAAGACGATTCCTCGCGCCGAGCGCCGGCGGATCGAGCGCCGGCAAGCCGCCCGGCACTGACTCGAGCGAGCCGGCTCGAGAAAGCCACGATATGTGGCGTTTTCTCGTGCAGGCCTCGGCGCGACTCTCACTGGCGCCCATCTTGCCCCGTCTGGCATTCATCTGATATATCAGAGGCGTGGGCCTGGGTAACGGAGCGCGCAACCAGAAAATCGTGGTCATCGGCGCCGGCATCGTCGGCAACAGCCTCGCCTACCACCTGACCCAGCTCGGCGTCACCGACCTCACGCTGATCGACAAGGGGCCGCTCCCCAACCCCGGTGGCTCGACCGGTCACGCCTCGAACTTCATCTTCCCGGTCGACCACTCCAAGGAGATGACTTCACTCACGCTCGAGAGCATGCGCCAGTACAAGGACCTCGACGTGTTCATCGAGAGCGGCGGGATCGAGATCGCCCGCACCGAGGAGCGCATGCAGGAGCTGACCCGGCGGATGGCCGCGGCCAAGTCGTGGGGGATCGAGCCGGTCCACCTGCTCGATCCGGACGAAATAAAGGATCTCGTCCCGTACATCGACGAGAGGCTCGTCCTCGGCGGCTTCTACACGCCCGGCGCCGGCGTCGTCGACTCGCTCCAGGCCGGGACGATCATGCGCGAACGCGCCCTGGAGGCCGGGATGACGGTCCAGGCCAACACCGAGGTCCTCGGGATCGACGTCGAGCGCGGCCGCTTCAGAAGACTTCGCACCACGCGGGGCGACATCGAGGCCGACCTCCTGGTCATCGCCTGCGGCTGCTGGAGCCCCCGGATCGCGCGCATGGCGGGCGCGTCGATCCCGCTCACGCCGATGGTCCACCAGATGATCGACATCGGCCCCGCGCCCCGGTTCGCGAACACGACCAAGCTGATCGAGTACCCGATCGTCCGCGATATGGACACGAACATGTACGAGCGCCAGGAGGGCACCGGCCTCGAGATCGGCTCCTATGCGCACCGCCCGATCACGCTGCAGCCCGACGACATCCCGAGCATCGAGGAGTCGGCCCTCAGTCCGACCGAGCTGCCCTTCACGCAAAACGACTTCGACCCCCAGATGGAGCAGGCGCTCGAGCTGATGCCCGAGATCGTCGGGGACGAGTCGGTCGGCGTGAAGTACGCGATCAACGGCGTCCTGTCGGTGACCTACGACGGGATGCCGCTCCTGGGCGAGACTCCGGAAGTCAAAGGGCTGTGGTCCGCCGCGGCGATCTGGATCAAGGAAGGCCCCGGAGCCGGCAAGACCGTGGCCGAGCTGATCGTGCACGGCGACTCGGAGATCGATGTGTTCGAGTCGAACATCGCGCGCGCGTATTCCTGCCAGAGGACGCGCACCCACGTCGTCGACCGCGCCTCCGAGGGCTTCAACAAGATGTACGGGATCGTCCACCCCGGCGAGCAGTGGGCCTCGGACCGCAACGTCCGGCTCGCTCCGTTCTACGACCGCGAACGAGACCTGGGCGCCGTCTTCTACGAGGGCGCCGCGTGGGAGCGCCCCCAGTGGTACGAGTCCAACGCGCCGCTGCTCGAGGAGTACGGCGATCGCATCAACCGGCGCGAGGCGGAATGGGACTCGCGATGGTGGTCGCCGATCATCAACGCCGAGCACCTCGCGATGCGCGACCGGGTGGCGATGATCGACCTGAGCGCGTTCGCGATCTTCGACGTCACGGGCCCGGGTGCGCTCGAAACAGTCCAAAACGTGGCGATGCGCCAGATGAACGTCCCGATCGGACGCGTCGTCTACACCCCGCTGCTCACGCCGAGCGGCGGCTTCAAGCAGGACCTGACGATCATGCGCCTGGCCGACGACACCTTCCGTGTGGTGACCGGTGGCGCGTTCGGCATGTCGGACCTCAAGTGGTTCGCCGACCACCTCCCGGACGACGGCTCGGCCCAGGTCCACGACGAGACGAACGCGTGGACGACGCTCGGGCTGTGGGGCCCCCGCGCGCGCGATGTCCTTGAGAGCATCACGAGCGACGACGTCTCGCATGAGGGGATGCCGTTCGCGCGGTGCAAGACGATCGAGGTCGGTCCCGTGCAGGTCCTCGCCTCGCGGATCTCCTACGTGGGCGACCTCGGCTGGGAGCTCTACGTCCCGTTCGAGCAGGGCGCCCGGCTGTGGGACATCGTGGCCGAGGCCGGCGCCCCGCACGGCATCGTCCCGGCCGGGATCGGCGTGTACGGCACGACCGGGCGTCTCGAGAAGTGCTACCGCGCGTACGGCGCCGAGCTCGAGGGTGACTTCAACGTGGTCGAGGCCGGCATGGCCTGGGGGAAGGTCAAGGACGAGGACTTCATAGGCAAGGAGGCGCACGTGCGCCACCGCGAGGAGGAGCCCGCCGCGGTCATGTGCACGCTGACCGTCGACGATCACACTTCGGCCTCCGGGGTCAAGCGCTACATGCTCGGCAAGGAGCCGATCTTGACGCGCGAGGGCCAGCCGCTGACCGACCGCAAGGGTCGCCGCTCATACGTCACGAGCGCCGGCGCCGGCCCATCGATCGGCAAGCACATCCTCATGAGCTACCTCCCGCCCGAGCACGCCGTGGTCGGCGCAGAGCTCGGCGTCGAGTACATGGGCGAGCGCTATCCGGTCACGGTCGCGACCAACGACTCGACCCCGGTCTTCGACCCGGACAACGCCCGGATTCGAAGCTGAGAGCCGCACCAAGATGAACGTCCTCGTCTGCGTCAAGCGCGTCCCGTTGACCGGCGGCAAGATCGTCCTCACCGACGACCAACGCGCCATCTCCACTCGCCACCTCGGGTTCACGATCAGCCCGCACGAGGAGTGCGGCTGCGAAGAAGCCGTGCGTCTGATCGAGCAGCACGGCGGCACATCGACCGTGTTGACGCTCGGGCCGCCCGAGGCCGAGGAGCAGTTGCGCGACATGATGGCGATCGGGATCGACAACGCGATCCATCTCGTCAGCGACGGTCCCGAGGAGTGGGATCCGCAGGCGACCGCAACCGCCATCGTCGCGGCGATCCAACAAGCACCGGAGCCCTATGACCTGATCCTGTTCGGCAACGAGTCGGCCGACGCGGGCAACTACCAGGTGGCGATCCGGGTCGCGCACAAGCTCGGTCTCCCCGTGGTCACCGGCATCAAAGGGATCGCCGTTCAGGACGGAACCCTCCGCCTCGAGCAGGAGGTCGCCGGTGGACGCGACGTCTACGAGGTGCCGATGCCGGCCGTCGTGACCGTCAAGGAGGGCATCAACCTCCCGCGCTATCCGTCCGTCCCCGGCCGCCTGCGGGCCAAGCGCAAGCCGCTGGATGCCTCGAGCCCGGCCCGCCCCGAGCCGCGGCTCGAGATGGTCAAGCTCGTACTGCCGCCTGGCTCGGGCAAGCAGGCTGAGGTCCTGGGCGACGGACCGCAGGCAGCGCCCGCCGTCGTCACCGTGCTCACCGAGCTGGGGCTCGTCTGATGAGCGTCCTCGTGTTCGTGGAAGACCCGAGCGACGAGCTCTCCCAGCAGGCGCTCACGTTCGCCCGGACGCTCGGCCAGGATGTCCAGGCGGTGGCGATCAACGACCGCGACGGCTACGCCCCCGCTGCCTGGGGGCAGGCACTCGCCGCCGCCGCGCGCGAGCGAACCCCGTCGAGCCTGATCGCGCCCGGCACCGACCGCGGCAACGAGGTGCTCGCGCACGTGGCCGCGGAGCTCGACCTTCCGATGGCCGCCAACTGCACTGCGGTCAGTCCGGGAGACCCGGTGACCGTCACGCGCGTCCGCTGGGGTGGGAGCCTGCTCGAGGAGGCGCGCCTGCACGGCTCACCCGCACTCCTCACCGTCGCGCCGCACGCCGTCGCCGCGGACCCCGACGACGCCGCGGCGCTGGCCGACCTCGAGACGATCGACCCGGCCGGCGAGGCGGTGGTCAGGGTTTCCGAGCGCGTACAGGCCGAGACGGCCGGCGTGTCGCTCGTCGACGCCGACGTCGTCGTCTCCGGCGGACGTGGCGTCGGGTCGTCCGAGGGCTTCGCGGTGATCGAGGAGCTCGCCGCGCTGCTCGGTGGCGCCGTTGGGTGCTCGCGCGCCGTCACCAGTGCGGGGTGGCGCCCGCATACCGACCAGGTCGGCCAGACCGGCACGAAGGTGTCGCCGTCGCTGTACATCGCGTGCGGCATCAGCGGCGCCACCCAGCACATGGCCGGGTGCAAGGGGGCCAAGAAGTTGCTCGCGATCAACCCGGACCGCGAGGCGTCGATCTTCGCGAGCGCCGACTACGCGGTGATCGGGGATCTGCACGAGGTGGTGCCGGCGATCTCGGCCGAGATCAGAAAGGTGAGGGGCGGATAGCTTCCCCCGTCGCCGCGGTGGCGCTGGTCGCCGCCCTCGCCATCAGCGGCACGCTGTTCACCACCCGCGTGCGCCTCCTGGTCCGGCTGATCCGGGCCGGCGCGCCGACCCAGCGCACGGGTGACGTGCCGCGCCGCGTGCGCAACGAGGCCGAGATCGTCCTCGGCCAGAGCAAGCTGCTCCAACGCCTCGGCCCCGGGCTCATGCACGCGTTCATCTTCTGGGGCTTCCTCGTGCTCGCGCCGACGATCCTGATCGCGATGATCGGCATCGTCGACCGGCACGCGACGCTGCCGTGGCTCGGTCATCAGGGCTGGTACGCGCTGCTCGTCGACATCTTCTGCGTCCTCGTGCTGGTCGGCGTCGTGGCCGCGGTCTGGATCCGCAAGGTGCAGAAACCAAAGCGCTTCCAGGGGAGCCACCTCGGCGAGGCCGACCTCATCCTCGGCCTGATCGCGACGATCGTAATAAGCCTGCTGCTCTGGCACGCGACCCGCATCGCGCTCGGCCTCAACGAGTGGCCGGCGTCGTGGTCTCCCGTCTCAAACGCGCTTTCGCACCTGTTCGCCGACAACCAGACCACGAAGGTGCTCGAGCGGGTTTTCGTTTGGATCCACGTTCTCACGATCCTCAGCTTCCTCGCGTACCTCCCGCGCTCCAAGCACCTCCACATCTTCGTCGCCGCGGTCAACGTGTGGTTCGGCCGAACGCGCGCCGGTGGGCGCCTCGAACCGCTGAAGTTCGACGACCCCGACGTTCCCGAGGATGAGCTCCGCTTCGGGGCCGGCGTAGCAAAAGACCTGACCTGGAAGCAGGTGCTCGACACATTCTCGTGCACTGAGTGCGGCCGCTGCCAGGACGCATGTCCGGCCTTCACCACCGGCAAGATCCTCAGCCCCAAGCTCGTGATCATGGGGCTGCGGGACCTCGTGCTCGCCCAGGACGACGAGACGCCGCTCGTCCCAGAAGCCGTCCCCGCCGACATGGTCTGGGATTGCGTGACCTGCGGCGCCTGCGTTCAGGCGTGCCCGGTGTCGATCGAGCACGTCGATCACATCGTCGACCTGCGCCGCCACCTGGTGATGGTCGAGTCGAGCTTCCCGACCGAGTCAGAGCAGATGCTCCGGGACGTCGAGCGCGCGTCGAATCCCTGGGGGAAGGCCCAGTCCGAGCGTGCCGACTGGGCGGCCGACCTGAGCGTCAAGGTTCTCGAACCCGGCGACCCCGCGCCGGAGTACCTGTACTGGGTGGGCTGTGCCTCGTCGTTCGACGAACGAGCCCGCAAGACCGCGGAGGCGACCGCGAAGCTGCTCCACAACGCGGGCGTCGACTTCGCGATCCTCGGTCCGCGTGAGAGCTGCACCGGCGACCCCGCGCGCCGGATCGGCAACGAGTACGTGTTCCAGGCTTTCGCCGAGCAGAACGTGGAGACGCTGAACGAGTCCGGCGTGACCAAGATCGTCACCGGCTGCCCGCACTGCTTCAACACGATCGCCAACGAGTACCCGGACTTTGGCGGCAGCTATGAGGTGGTCCACCACTCCGAGCTGCTGTCATCCCTCGTGCGC
>DATBYI010000152.1:0-6075 GCA_036513815.1 Solirubrobacteraceae bacterium | reverse complement strand
TTCCTTCAGTCGGGCGACGGGCAGTCGGGCGACGGGCACGCCGCGGTCACGCCGCGGGAGCCTAACGAGCGCGTCTAGTCGGAATCGACGCCGCGACGAGTGACGCTGCCGCGGCGCGTTCCGGGCCGGCGATCGACGGATCGCGGTCCAGGTTCGCCGCGGCGGAAGCACCGTCGTAGACAAGCTGGAGTTGGCTGGCCAGCAGGGGCGGGTCGGGGGCGCCGGCTGCCGTCGCGAGCTCTGTGAAGAGCTCGCGAATGTCGCTGCGGTACGCGCGTGCGGCCTCGTCGATCCGCCCGTCCCGGGGCGCTTCGGCGGCTGCCGCGGCGAAGGCGCAGCCGTGGAAGCTCGGGGCGGGGAACAGCTCCGCCTGGGCATCGAACACGGCGAGGATCCGCGCCACCGGGTCTGCCCGGTCCGTCGCTTCGACCGCGGCGCGCAGCCGTCCGAGGATGAGCGAATGCCGCTCGTCGAGGTAGGCCCTGACGAGCTCCTCCTTGCTGCCGAAGGTGCTGTAGAGAGACGCTTTGGCGACACCGGCGCGCTCGAGCACGCGGTCGATGCCGACCGACTGCACGCCCTCGGCGTAGAACAGCTCGCCCGCCGCCTCGAGCAGACGCTCGCGCGGCGAGCGCCGCGCGGCGCCGGGAAGGGTGCTCGCCGGGGAGGCCATCTCAGTCCTCCTGGACCGTGATCTCGACGCGGTCGGCGTAGAAGGCGACGTGGTCGCGGATCGGTTCGACCGCGGCGTACGGCTGATCGTAAAACCAGACCGCGTCCTTGCCGCGGGCCGGCTCGGTCGTGATCGACCAGTACGAGGCATCGCCTTTGTACGGGCAGTAGGACGACGCGTCGCTCGGTGCGAGCAGCGTCCGGTCGACGTCGGCGATCGGGATGTAGCGAACCGGCGGGTAGTCGGCCTCGCGCAGCACGAGCGTGGCCGTACTGTCGGCGACGGTCGCTCCGCCCGCCTGCACGATCACGCGGTCGGAGCTCGGCTCGACGGTGATCGGGTGGTCGGGGCCGGGGATCTTCATCTCACGGGTCATGGTGGGTCTCCTGTCAGGTGGTCAGATGGTGGATAGGGCGCTAATTGGCGGCAACGCAGCCGGTGGTCGCTGATTTCGTCTCCGACGCGCGCGTGCGCCGTTCACTCAGAAGGATGCCAGCGGCGGTACTGGCAGCCAGCGCGATCACTCCGAGACCGAAGAGCAGGGCGGTGTGGGTCACCGTTGTATGGACGACGAGGACGCCGGCGCCGATCGCGGGCAGGCCCAGCGCCAGGTAGCAGATCACGTAGACGACGGCGATCACGCCGGCGCGCTCGGCAGGTCCGGCGAGCGGCACGATCGTGCGCAGCCCACCCTGGAATCCGCCGCCGAAGCCGGCGCCGGCAATCGCCGTGCCGGCGAAGAACAGCAGGGGCGAGCGGACCGGCACCGCGGCGAGAAGGAGCGCGACTCCGAGGATGATGAGGCCGGCCCCGGCGAGGGCGAACGTCCGTGCCTCGGTCCGGTGGAAGGCGAGGACGGTAAGCGCGCCGGTGCCGGCGAGGACGAACAGAGCGGCGCCGCCGAGGATGGTCGAGTTCGATCCGTCGACGATCGCGGCGAGTGACGGGCCAAGCGAGGCGTAGAAGCCGGCCAGTGCCCACACCGCGACGAGCGACGGCGCGGCGATGGCGACAGCACCGCGGACCGCGCCCGGGAGGGCAAGCGTCGGGCGCAGCGATCGCGCCGCCCCGGGCACCTGGCCGGAGGTCTCGGCCATCCTGCGTACGCCGGCCGCCTGGAGCAGGAATAGCCCGAGCAGCACGAAGTAGACGAGCTGGGTCGGAGCGGGGAGGAGCTGCACGAGCAGGGCCGAGACCAGCGCCCCGCTCGCGGTTCCACCCATCGCCCCGGCGGCGTTGGCCACCGGGCCGCGTCCCGGGTGCAGATCGACGAGGCCCGCGCCGATGGCCGCGACCGCGGCACCGGTCGCGAGGCCCTGGAGGACGCGAGCGACGAGCAACACGTCTAGCCCACTCGCCGTGGCGAAGAGCAGCATTACACCGGCCTGGGCAAGGAGCGCTGCCGTCAAGACGGGTCGCCGGCCGACGTGGTCAGATAGGCCGCCGAGGACGAGCAGCGAGACCAGCACGGCGACCGCGTAGACGCCGAAGACGACGGTGACGGCGACCGGCGAGAACCCCCAACGAGCCTGGTAGGTGGCGTACAGCGGCGTTGGCGCGCTCGAGCTGGCCAGTAGCGTCACGAGGATCGAGGTGAGCAGGCCGAACGCGACGCCGGACCTCAGGCGGCTGGCGCCCGCGACGAGCGTACGCGCTCTGGCGAGCGAGCCGGCCGACGCGGAGGACCTCAGGGCGGAGGAGGTCGAGGTCGTCATGTCTCAAGGTCCTTTGTTGTCGAACAGACCGTTCTGTCTGCGGAAGAGGAGAGTAGCAGACAGACCGGTCTGTTTGCAAGCGAGGCCGGTACCGGAGCGCCCGTTTGACGTTGAAGCGTTTGCTTGAATAGATTCGGATGGAATCGGCGAGGGTCGACCAGCGTCGAGAGGCCGGTCTTCGCACCCGGACGAGACTCATGGACGCCGCGCTGGACCTCCTCGCCGCACGCGGCGAGGATGGTGTGAGCCTGCGTGAGGTCACCGACGCGGCCGGCGCCAACGTGGCGGCGGTGAGCTACCACTTTGGCTCGCTGAAAGCCCTCTGCGACGCGGCGATCGAGCAGGCGCTCGAGCGGTACTTGGATGCTCAGCAAGAGGCGGTGAGCGCGCTGGACCCGGACTCCACGCTCGAGACCGTCGCGGCCGCATTGGCTCGACCGATGATCGGAGCGCTGGCCGCGGGAGGGCGCGAGCTCGACGTGATCCGCACGGTGGCGCGGGCGGCCCTCGATCCCCCGCAAGGATGGGCGCGGTTCGATGCCTCCTTCGATCGGATCCGTGCCGATCTCCTCCGAGTGCTCAAAGCGAACATCTCCGACGTCCCGGACCGAGAGCTCATCTTTCGCACCCGCTGCGCGGCCGGCTTGTTGAACTGGCTCGTCCTCGCGCCGGTCGGTGCCGAGCTCAGGAACAAACCCGAGAAGCAGATCGAGCGACGGCTGGTTCCGATTCTCGCCGGCACGCTTCGCGCCGCGAGCGCGGGCTGACGCGATTACGGCACGGCGACGGCCAGGAACGCGCGAGCGGCCGGCGAGACGGGCCCGCGGCGCTGGATCAGGCCGACGGAGCGGGTGATCCGGGGGCGTGCGCTACGGACGGTGGCACCGCGTCGCTGCGCCTCGGCGGCGAGCGGCGCGGGTAGGAGGGCGGCGCCGGCCCCGGCGAGGACGAGCGGGACGATCGCCTCGCGCGCGGTGGTCTGTACGGCTATGTGGGGTGTGACTCCGACGGCGGCGAGGGCCTGCTCGAGGAGAATGCGCGTGGACGTGCCGGGAGGGCTCACCACGAACGGCGTGCGGGCGAGCTCTCGGGCGCCGAGGGGGCGTCGCTCGGCGACCTTGTCGGAGACGGGGTCTGGTGGGAGGACGAACTGGAGCTCCTGCTCGCCGAGGGGGTGGGAGATCAGCTGATCCTGGGGCAGCGGCAGGTGCGCGGCGCCGAGCTCGCATGCACCCTCGCGAACCAGCGTGCTGACCTGGTCTGCGCTGTCCGGTTCGATGACTCGGACTTCGACGCCCGGGTGCAAAGCGCGGAAGCGGCCGATCAGACCGGCCATCGGATCGACGGCGAGCGTCGCCAGCGCGGCGATCTCCAGGGTGCCCGTGCTCAATTCGAGAACGCCGCTGATCGCGTGGCGCGCCTCGTCGATCGCCCGCTGGATCTGCCGAGCGGGGCCGACGAACGCCTCCCCGGCCGTCGACAGGCGAAGGCCGCGACCCACTCGATCAAACAGCCGCACCCCGAGTTCTGACTCGAACGCGCGGAGCGCCTGGGAGAGGGATGGCTGAGCCACGTGGAGCCGCCGAGCGGCGCGCGTGACGCTCCCCTCGTCGACCACGGCCAGGAAATAGCTGAGTCTCCGCTCATCCATAGGCGATTACGGTTGATTCTATCCAAGAAATATCTTTGACCTATCGACGCCGGTGCGCTCAAATGAGGGCATGGAGCAGTCCCTGCGTCGATATGTGTTGACGGAGCCACGCCGACCGGTCGGCGTCCGGACAAATCCGTCGGCGCACTGGTACGTCGTCGCCACCGTCTGCATCGGCGCGTTCATGGGTCAGCTCGACGCGAGCATCGTGACGTTGGCGCTCCCGCGCCTCAGTCGGGATCTGCACGCCGGCGTGGGGTCGGTCGAGTGGGTCGCGCTCACCTACCTGCTCGTGCTCGTCGCGACGGTGGCGACAGTGGGCCGGCTCGCCGATGCGGTCGGACGCAAGCTCCTCTACGTGTACGGATTCGCCGTGTTCACGGCGGCTTCCGCCCTGTGCGGCCTGGCGCCAACGCTGGCCGTGCTGATCCTGGCGCGCGTGCTCCAGGCGGTCGGCGCCGCGATGCTCCAGGCCAACAGCGTCGCGCTCATCACCGAGGCGATGCCCCCGCGGCTGCTCGGGCGCGCGATCGGGGTGCAGGGCACCGCGCAGGCGCTCGGCCTCGCGCTGGGTCCGGCGATCGGCGGGGTGCTGCTCGCACTCGGGGGATGGCGGTTGATCTTCCTCGTCAACCTTCCGGCGGGGGCGGTCGGTGTCGTCCTCGGTTGGTTCTTGCTGCCCCGCAGCCGCTCGCGCCGGCCGATCGAGCGGACCGATCGTCTCGGAGCGCTCCTCCTCGCCGTCGCGGTCGCGGGGCCGCTTCTGTACCTGTCGCTGGCGGGCCGCGCCGGCTACGCCAGCCCGCTTTTGCTTTTGGCGCTCGCCGCCGGCCCGGCCGCCGGCGTCGCGCTGGTCCGGCGCGAGGGGCGCCTGGCGGATCCGCTGATCGACCTGTCGATCTTCCGGCGTCGCGCGGTATCGGTCGGGCTGAGCACCGGGCTCGTCGCCTACCTCGCGCTATTCGGGACCCTCGTCGTCGTTCCCTACTACCTGTCGGCCAGGCACGTCGACGCTGCGCTGATCGGGCTTCAGCTCGCCGTTCTGCCCGTCGCGATTGGGATCGCCGCGCCGCTCGCCGCGCGGCTCCTCGACCGCGTCGGCGTGCGTCGGCTCACCGGCGGGGGTCTGCTGCTGACCGCCGTCGGGCTGCTCGGAATCGCGCTCCAGCACGGCACGGCTGGGCTCCTGGCCGGCCTCGCCGTCGCGGGGGTCGGCCTCGGCGCCTTCACTCCGGCCAACAACGCGACGATCATGGCCGCGTCACCCAAGGGGTACACCGGAGTGGTCAGCGGTGTCCTGAACATGACGCGGGGGATCGGCACGGCGCTCGGAGTCGCCCTCGTCGGCGCGATCTATGTCGCGGCGACGGGGACGGACAGTGCGAGCGCATCCCCGACGGCCGCCGCCACCGGAATGACGGTGGCGCTCGCCGCGCTCGGTGCCCTCGTCATCGCCGCCGGCGTCGCACTGCTGCTCGGGCCTCCTGATCCGCCGGCCTCGCGCGTCGGCGCGCTCACTTGACGACGGCGCCTTCGCGTGACGACGGGCGCCCTCACCTGACGACGCGTTTTTCGTAGCGCTGCGCGGGAATCATCAACGGGGCGCCGTCGGTGGCCGCCGGATAGTCGATGAGACCGCGATCGATCCAGCCGTTGCGCTCATAGAAGCGGCGCGCCCGCGCGTTGCCGGCGACGTCGGCGAGCCAAGCGAGTTCGTGGCCGCCCGCGGCGACGATCTCCTCGGCCGGGGCCAGCAGGACCGCCGCGAGACCCGTCCCGCGATGGCCTTGGGCCACGTACACCTGCTCGACCTCGTCGCCGGCGACCGTGATGAAGCCGGCGACGTCGCCATCGACCGTCGCCACCGTCGTGTCGCCAACCCACTGGAAGGCGCGCACGTGAAACGACGCCTCGGTCCGCGCGCTCACGAGCTCGTTCGGTACGTGCCCTTCGTGGCCGTCGCGCCAACCCCGATGCCAGATCACCGCGACCGCCGGTGCGTCAGCGTCGGTGGCGGGGCGTAGAGCGATCTGTCC
>DATBYI010000151.1:0-8971 GCA_036513815.1 Solirubrobacteraceae bacterium | reverse complement strand
CCGGACGTGGTCGCCAGGTAAAAGGGACGTGGGGCCCTCCCGCGGAAGGGCCCCACGCGCGCCCCCTTTAAGAGCAATCGCGGCCGCCGGCACAGCTGGCGGTGACGGGCGCAGCCTAGCGACAAACTACACAAACTTTGGACGAACTTTGGTCCATTGGTCAGGGTGCAGACACGTGGTCAGAAAACTGGTAAGACGGGGCTCTCGATCGCCGCCGTCATCCCCCGCTGCGCGGCGAGCGTCTCGAGCACCACAGCGGTGTCCGCGATCGCGACGCCGGTCAGATGCGCGGCACGCCGCTCGAAGTCCTCGACGATCGCCCGGATCGCCACCGTGTAGCGCTCCCGATCCCGCACCGCCAGCGCCGCGAGCGCCTCCCCCGTCCGGGCGAACACCTCGCCGCCGGCGATCATCGAACGCGCCCACTCGGCGGCCTCATCGTCCTCGCCCAGGATCAGGGCCGCGAGCGCGCGGGCGTACGACGCGGTGGCGGAGTCCACCGAGGCGTTGACCAGGGCGTCCTGCGCGTACGACGCCTCCGGGCCCCCGCCGCCGGCCAGCACCGCCGCCTTGAGCATCCCGACGAGGCGACCGTACGCGGTCGCGTGGGCCAGCTCCCACGACTGCCGGTAGAGCCCGGCTGCCCGCGCGAACGCCGCCCGCGCCGAAGCAACGTCACCCGCGAGCAATGCCGTCTGTCCCGCGCCGTCCTCCTCGACCGCCGCCGTCAACAGCTCCTGGTGCTTGCGCGGGGGCACGGCGGCGCAAAGCGTAGACGGACCAGGTATCCATTGCGGCCATGACGGCCGGGAACCCACTGACCAACAAGGTGGCGCTCATCACGGGTGCGAGCGGCGGGATCGGCCAGGCCATCGCGCGCCGCCTGGCGGCCAGCGGCGCGTCGGTGGCGCTCGCCTATAACGCCCATGCCAAACCGGCTCAGAAGCTCGCGGACGAACTCGTCGACTCCGGCGCGTCCGCGCTGGCCGTCGCCGCGGACCTCAGCCGCCCCGAGGCACCGGCCGAGTTGCTGGCTGAGATCGAGCCGCAGCTCGGCGCGATCGATGTGCTCGTGCCGGCCGCCGGGCTCGGACGTGTGCAGAGGTTCGAGGACGTCTCGCTCGAGGACTTCGACGAGATGATCGCCGTCAACCTGCGCGCGCCGTTCCTGCTCGCGCAGCGCACCCTGCCGGGCATGGCGGCGCGGGGCTTCGGACGGGTCCTGTTCGTCTCCTCCGTGGCGGGGTTCACGGGCGGCGTTGTCGCGCCCCACTACGCGGCCTCGAAAGCCGGACTGCACGGCCTCACGCACTTCCTGGCTAGGCGGGTCGCCAGCGACGGCGTGACGGTGAACGCAATCGCCCCCGCCCTGATCACCGACACCATGATGCTCCCCGGCGACCCCGAGGAGCTGCGCTCCCGCGTACCCGTCGGACGGCTCGGCAAGCCTGACGAGGTCGCCGATCTCGCGATGGCGATCCTCCGCAACGGCTACATCACGAGCCAGGTCGTGTCGGTCGACGGCGGGATGTACCCGCACTAAGCCGCCGACGTCAGGCGGCGACGCGCGGCGCGGAGATCGCGTCGAGGCGCGCGACGATCTCGTCCGCGTGACGGACGAACGGTGCGTAGTCGAAGATCGCATCGAGGTCGAGCCCCGCGCCGGCCGGGTCGCGGGCGAGCAACTCACGCAAAGGCACCCTCGAGTCGACCGCCTCCTGCGCCAGTCGCTGGACGATCCGGTAGGCGTCGTCGCGCGTCATCCCCGACTGCACCAGCGCGAGCAGCACGCGCTGGGAGAAGAGCGCGCCGCGGGTCAGCTCGAGGTTCTCGCGCATCCGATCCGTGTCGACGACCATCCCCTCGATCAAGGCCAGGACGCGCCGTTGCATGTGGTCGAGGAGGATCGTCGAGTCCGGCAGGATCACCCGCTCGACCGACGAGTGCGAGATGTCGCGCTCGTGCCAGAGCGGCACGTCCTCCAGGGCGGCCAGCGCATTGCCCCTCAGGATCCGGGCCAACCCCACCACCTGCTCGGACTTGATCGGGTTGCGCTTGTGCGGCATCGAGCTCGAGCCCTTCTGGCCGGCGCCGAACGGCTCGCGCACCTCGCCCACCTCGGTGCGGGCGAGGTGGCGGATCTCGGTGGCGAAGCGCTCGAGTCCCGCCCCGGCCAGCGCGATCGCCTCGAGCAGCTCGGCGTGCCGGTCGCGCGGGACGACCTGGGTCGAGACCGGCTCCCGGGCCAGCTCGAGTCGGGCGAGCACCCGCTCCTCGAAGTCCGGGGACGTGGCCGAATACGTGCCCACGGCGCCGGAGATCGCTCCGACCGCCACCTGGTCGAACGCGCGCGTCAGCCGCTCGAGGTTCCGGTCAGCCTCGAACGCGAAGCCGGCCAGCTTGATCCCGAACGTGGTCGGCTCGGCGTGGATGCCGTGGGTGCGCCCTGCGCAGAGCGTCTGGACGTACTCGCGAGCGGCGCCCGCGAATGCGTCGACGAGCCGTCGCGCATCGGGGAGCAGAAGCTCGCCCACCCGGCGCAGCTGCAACGCGAGCCCCGTGTCGAGCACGTCGCTCGAGGTCAGGCCGTGGTGGATCCAACGACCGGCCGGGCCGGCGGACGCGGCGAGCACGTCGACGAACGCGGCCGTGTCGTGGTCGGTGACGCGCTCGCGCTCGGCGATCGCCTCGACCGTGAACGTGGCCGCGCGAATCGCCTCGAGCTCGGCCTCGTTCGGCCCGTCCATCTCCTCGCAGGCCGCCACCTCGACCTCACGCATCGCCTCGAAGCGGGCGTCGTCGGACCAGGCCTCGGCCAGCTCGCGACGGGTGTAGCGCGGGATCACAGATCGAGCGTAGCGACCGGGGCGGGCGACACAAGGGGGCCCAAGCCTCAGCCCCCGGCGAGCTGGATTGCCTTGACGATCAGCAGCGCGATCGCCATGAGCAGGTAGGCCTCGAGCGCGAGCATCGTGACGCGCCGCCCCACCGACTGCTGCGGGCGCGACAACAGCGCGAGCGGCGGCATCGTCCACTGCTCGCGGGGAATGTTCGAATCGGCCGCGGCGCCGGCCACGCCCCGTGCCGCCCGACGCGAGCGCAGCACCAGGGCGCCGAACACGATCAGCGCCGCGGCCATCACGGCGCCGCCGACCATCGCGAAGCGGTCGACGTTGAGGCTCGGGAACACGGTGGTGGCCATGAGGATCAGCGACAGCAGGAGCAGAACCGCCTCGATCAGCACCGCGAGCACGTTCAGCCACGGGCGGTTGACCCACGGCCCGAGCACCTCGCGGTCGTTACACAGGAGGAGCAGGAACATGCTCGCGCTCGGCAAGAGGACGCCGGCCAGCGCCTGCACGGCCTCCGTGATCACGCCGAGCGGGGCGCCCGGGATCAGCACGATGACCGCTGCGCCCACGACAACCAGGCCGAACATCGCGTAGAAGCTCTTGGCGTCGGAGAACTTGCGGTGCAGCGAGCTCTTCGTGCCGAAGATGTCCCCGAAGGCGTAGCTCGTCGCGAGGGTCAACGCGCCGGCGCCGATCAGCGACGCATTCAGGAGCACGACGGCGAAGAACGCGCCGGCCGGGGCGCCCAGCTCGTGCTCGAGGCCGGAGGCGGTCCCGCCCGCGTCGGTGAAATGCCCGAAGTAGGGGGTGTGCGCGAACGCGAACGCCGACACGCACATCAGCGCGGCGGCCCCGACGACGACCACGAACGCGCCGATCCACGTGTCCACGCGCTCGTAGTTGATCCAGCGCGGGGTGATCCGCTTATCGATGATGTTCGACTGCTGGAAGAACAGCTGCCAGGGCGCCACCGTCGTGCCGACGATCGCGATGATCAACAGCACCGCGGTGGAGTTGCCGCCCCCGAGGATGCCCGGGACCAAGAAGTCGTGCACGATCTGGCTGCCATCCGGATGGCCCAGGAAGAACAGCGGGATCACGAGCAGGTTCGCGAACACGAACACGAACATCGAGCGTTCCCACGCTCTGAAGCTGCCGCTGGCGGTGATCGCCATCAGCGCGATGGCGGCGAGCGGCACGGCGATGTACTTCGAGACGCCGAAGTAGCCGAGCGCGAGGCTGACGCCGATGAACTCCGTCACCACGGTCAGGAAGTTCAGGATGAACAGGTCGACGACCGAGAACCAGCCCCAGAACTTGCCAAAGCGCTCGACGATCAGACGGGCGTGGCCGACGCCGGTGACAGCGCCAAGGCGCACGACCATCTCCTGGTTGACGATCAGCACGGGAATGAGCAGCAGGAGCACCCACAAGAGGCTCGTCCCGTAGTTCTGACCCGCCTGCGAATAGGTCGCGACGCCACCGGCATCGTTGTCGCCCACCATCACGATCAGGCCCGGACCGATGATCGCCAGCAGCGCAAGGCCCCGCGCGCGCCAGGCGCGGTGGGTCTCGTCGTGCATGCGGATCGTGCCGAAGGCGCCCTGGATGTCGCCGACGTGGGCGTCGTCGAGCACGTAGCGCTCGCGGGGCGGCGACTCGGCGGCCTGGGCTGGCGGCGCGGACTCGGCCGACGGGGCGGACTCGGCCGGCGGCGCGGGCGGTGACGCGGGCTCGGGCACGGCCGCAGGGACCAGCGGCGCGCCCGGCGCGGAGCCGGTGCTCGGATCAGTGGTCATCTGCCCGACCTCCTTTCACCTGTTGGTCGCGTCGTCGCGACCGAGCGGGAGGCCGTTCAGGTGCCGGGGGTCAGACCCTCGGACGAGAAGCGACGCCCACGACGCCGGCCGCGAGCCGGTTACTTCGCGCTAAGTCGTCGCTGTCGTGGAGTTCGTCGTGGTGATTCATCATCGGATGGGACGGCAGTTCAGGCCGGCAGGCCACAGAAACGAGGCTAGCAATGGCGAGCCGACCGTTCCAGTCCCACGGCCTTCACATCTGCCTAGTCCCGCGCGGCGCCGGCGCGCCGGCGCCACTCCTCGGGCACCAGCAACTCGAGCACGTCGTCCACCGCGACGATCCCCACCGGCCGGCCCTCGGCGTCGATCACCGGGATCGCGAGCAGGTTGTAGTCGCTCATCAACCGCGCCACCTCGGGAACCTCGGCCTCGGTCGCGACGCTCGGCGTGAAGTCATCGAACAGCTCAGACACCTTCTGGGAAGCCTCGGCTCGCACGAGCTCCGCCAGCGACAGCGTGTCTAGCAGCTTCCCGGCGTCGTCGAGGACGCACACGATCGCGACCTGCTGGAGCCCAAAGGCCGAGGCCCGTACCCGCGCGAGCGCATCGCCCACGGTCGCCTCCACGGGCACCGCGATGAAGTCGGGGTTCATCATCCCGCCCGCGGTCTGGGGGTTGTAGCCGAGCAGCGATCGGACCTTCGCCTGCTGGGCCGGTCGGAGGAGGTTGAGGATCGGCAGGCGGCGTTCCTGGTCGAGATCCATGAGCACGTCGGCCGCGTCATCGCTCTCCATGTGCTCGAGAACGTCAGCCGCCTGCTGGTCGGAGCGGTCGCGCAGGAACTCGATCTGGTGCTCGTCGTCGAGCTCCTCGAACACGTCGGCCTCGAGCTCCTTGTCCTGTCCGACCGCCGCGAGAATCTCCTCGCCCTCTTCGTGCGAGGCGGCCTCGACGAGGTCGGCGATCTGCGCCGGATGTAGGCGCAGCAGGCGGCGTGTCGCCATCTTCAGTCGCGACGTGGGCACGTGGCCGACGAACGGCTCGATGTCGCGCCAGGGCACGAACTGCCGGTGCTCGGTGTCGTGGCCGCGGAAGCTCCGGGGCAGAACGCGCCACAGCCGGGGCCGGATGCTCGGATCGATCCCGGCCACGCGCCACGTGCCGTCGTCGTCGCGCACGAGCTCCACCTCGCGGGCCTTGACCAGGCGGGCCGTGTCCACGTTGATCAGGCTGTGGTCGAGGACGTCCCGGCGGAGTAGAACCTCGCCCGGACGGCGCTCGAACTGCGCCACGTTCAGTTTGGTCGTCGAGGTCTGGACCGAATCTGGCCCGAGCCGCTCCACGCGGGCGACCGGCACAAACAGTTCGCGGCCGCCGATTCTTGCCGTGAGGCCAATCACGGGCGCGGAGCCGTCGCCGGAGTCCAGACGTGCCACCACGTCTTCGACCTTGCCGAGCCGCTCACCCGCCGAATCGAGGAGAGGGCTTCCGGCCAGCGATGAGAGATGGGCTATCTCGGGCATCGATCCCGGCCACGAAGGCTAGCGCCGTCGCGCGCGGTGCTTCTAGCTGGCGAGGATTCGCGCCGCGAGCACGGCGGCGTTGCGCGCGTTGTCGACCCCGACGCACGCGACGGGCACCCCGGGCGGCATCTGCGCGATCGACAGCAACGCATCGAGTCCGCCCGCCACCGAGGTCCGGCTGGTCAGGGGCACCCCGATCACGGGAAGCTCGGAATGCGCCGCCACGACACCGGGCAGCGCGGCCGACAGCCCGGCGCCGGCGATGATCACGCGCAGGCCGCGAATCTTGGCGTTGCGCGCGTACTCGGCGACCTTGTCGGGCTCGCGGTGGGCCGACATGACTCTGATCTCGCAGCGGATGCCGCGCTCGATCAGCTCCTTCTCGGCCGCCTCCATCCGCTCCAGGTCGCTCTTGGAGCCCATCACGATCCCCACGAGGGGCGCGTCGACCTCTATCTCCTCGAGCTCGACCACCGGCTCGGCGTACGTCTCCGGGGCGGCGCGCGGGAACTCGCTCACGGCTGAACCCCCAGTGGTTGCGCGACCTTCAGCGCGATGTCGCGCCGCAGTTGCTTGCCGCCGAACTCGATCACGTCGGCGGCAGCATATGCCGCCGCGCGCGCCGACGCCGCGTCGGGCCCGAGCCCGGTCACGTTCAACACGCGCCCACCGGCGGTCACGATCTCGCCCGCGTCGTTGAAAGCGGTCCCGGCGTGGGTCACCTGGACCCCGGCGGGCACCCGGTCAAGGCCCCGTATCACGTCGCCGCTCGACGACGACGCCGGATAGCCGGCGCTCGCCAGCACGACGGACACCGCCATCTCGGCCGACCACTCGAGCTCCACGCCCGACAGCCCGCCGGGCTCCGTCGCCGCCACCAACGCCCCGAGCAGATCGGAGCGCAGACGCGGCAGCAGGGCCTGCGTCTCGGGGTCGCCAAAGCGCACGTTGAACTCGAGCACGCGCGGCCCGTCGGCGGTCATCATCAGCCCCGCGTAGAGCATCCCCTGGAACGGGATGCCGCGCCGGGCCAGCTCGTCGAGGATCGGCTGGTGAACGGCCTGGCAGATCTCGGCCGCCCGATCGGACCCGACCGCCGGCACGGGCGAGTACGAGCCCATCCCGCCCGTGTTCGGCCCCTCGTCGCCGTCGTAGATCCGCTTGTAGTCCTGGGCCGAGGCGAGCGGGACCGCCCGGTGGGCGTCGCACAGGGCGAGCAGCGACAGCTCCTCGCCCTCGAGGTACTCCTCGACGACGACCTGCCGCGTGTCGAACCGCCGCTCGACGAGCAACGCGTGCAGCGCCTCACGAGCCTCGGATTCGTCGGCCGCGATGATCACGCCCTTGCCGGCAGCGAGGCCGTCCGCCTTGATCACCACGGGATAGCGCTCGATGGCGTCCAGGCCGGCTTGCGTGTCCTGAACAACCGTGTAAGCCGCAGTTGGAACGCCGGCGGCGGCCATCACCTGTTTGCAAAAGGCCTTTGACCCCTCGAGCTGTGCGGCCGCTTGCGTCGGGCCGAAGGCTCGGATGCCGACGTCGGTCAGGGCGTCGACGACGCCGGCCACGAGTGGCGCCTCGGGACCTACGAGAACGAGATCGACCTGCTCCTGGACCGCGAGGCGGACGATGCCCTCGAGGTCCTCAGCGCCGACGTCGACGACCAGGGCATCGCCCGCGATCCCGGCGTTGCCCGGCGCGCACAGGAGCTCGGGCCGGCGCGGAGACCGGGCGAGCGCGTGAATCAGCGCGTGCTCACGGCCGCCGCCGCCGACGACGAGAATCCGCGGCGAACCCGAATCAGATGGCGTCAATGAAGTCGTCGATCGGGATCGCGACGAGCGTCTCGTACTTGGCCGTCCCGCGCGAGCCGAGCTCGAGCGAGATCCGCGCCATCGTCTTCTCGTCGGGCGCCTCGATGACGTTGATGAAGTCAAACTGGCCGAGCGTCGCCCATTGGGCCTTCACGGTGGCGCCTAACTGCTCGACCTCGCGATTGACCTCGCGGATTCGAGACGGGTTGTTCTTGATCGTCTGCACCCCTTCAGGGGCGAGTGTCGAAAGCATGATGTAAGTCGGCATGAGCGACTTGTACCTCATGCCGACCCATCATGTCCGCCGATTACGCCGCGGCGGCTACCGCTTCCGCGCGCTCGAGTACGAGCTCGCCCTCCGCCGCGTCGACCTTGACCGTGTCGCCGGTCGCGAAGCGACCCTCGAGGATGGCCATCGCCAGCGGGTCGACCAGACGCTTCTGGATAACTCGCTTCAACGGCCGCGCACCGTAGGTCGGGTCGTAGCCGAGGTTGCCGAGCAGCGTCTTCGCCGTGTCGGTCAGCTCGACCTCGATCCCGCGCTCGCGCACGCGCGCGATGAGCCGCGCCACCTGGAGGTCGACGATCTCGGAGATCTGGTCGCGACTCAGCGAGTGGAACTCGACGATGTCGTCCAGCCGGTTAACGAACTCCGGCTTGAAGTTCGCCTCGACGCCGGCCCGGCCTCCCGGGATATTCGAGGTCATGATCAGCACGGTGTTCTTGAACGAGACCGTCCGGCCCTGGCCGTCGGTCAGGCGACCGTCGTCCATCACCTGGAGCAGCGTGTTGAACACGTCCGGGTGCGCCTTCTCGATCTCGTCGAGGAGCACGACGCCGTACGGACGCCGGCGGACCGCCTCGGTCAGCTGACCGCCCTCGTCGTAGCCGACGTAGCCCGGGGGCGCGCCCACGAGGCGCGAGACCGAGTGCTTCTCCATGTATTCGGACATGTCGATCCGGATCATCGCGTCCTGGCTGTC
>DATBYI010000150.1:0-2149 GCA_036513815.1 Solirubrobacteraceae bacterium | reverse complement strand
CCGAGCAGCACCATCCCGATGAGATCGAGCCGGGTCCCGGGCGTCGCCGCCCCGCGCGGCAGCACCTTGACGGCTGCGGCCAAGGCGGCGATCCCGACCGGCACGTTGATCAGGAACACCATCCGCCAGCCGGTGCCGAGCAGGTCGGCGTCGATGAGAACCCCGGCCAGGATCGGCGCGACGATCGCCGAGAGGCCCATGACCGGTCCGAAGGTGGCGAACACCTTGCTCATCTCATCCTCGGGAAAGACCTCCTTGATCAGACCGAACCCCTGCGGGATCACGAGCGCGCCGAAGCCGCCCTGCAACGCCCTCAGGCCGATCAGGATTTCGGGCGAGGGCGCCAGCGCGCACGCCGCTGACATCGCGGTGAACCCGGCCGAGCCGATCAGGAAGAGGCGCCGGCGGCCGAAGATGTCGCCCAGCCTGGCGCCGGTCACGAGCAGCACCGCGAACGTGAGCGTGTAGGCGGCGCCCAGCCACTGCAGCGTCGACGCGCCGCCGCCGAGATCGTGGCGGATCGTCGGGCCGGCGACGTTGACGATCGTGGCATCGATGAGATCCATCACGTCGGCCGCGAGGACGACCGCGAGCACGATCCATCGGGCGGCGAAGAGCCGCGTGGCGGCCGACGCGGCGGTAGCGCCGGCGGATGGAACGGAGCGGATGTCAGGGGAAGTTGCGGTGGCACTCATGCCGGTCCTCTCGTGTGCGGGTCGGGCGATAGCGGTGGGTAGCGAACGCTGTTCGTGACGAACATCGTTCGTTACGAACACTGTACGGCACGAACGACGTTCGTGTCAAGGAGTAGAATCAGCGCCATGGACGCACCGGTTCGCCCGCGCAGCACCCGGGACCGCCCCTCCAAGGCGCCGCTCAGCGAGGAGGTGATCCTCGACGCCGCGCTGCGGATCCTGCGCGAGGAGGGGCTCGAGGCCGTCACCATGCGCCGCCTGGCCGCCGAGCTCGACACGGGTCCGGCCTCCCTCTACGTCTACATATCGGGCCGACGGGAGCTACAGGAGGCGCTGCTCGACCGCGTCGCCGGCATGATCGAGCTCGAAGAGCCCGATCCTCCGCGGTGGCGCGAGCAGGTCCATTGCCTGTTCAAGCGGATCCTGACCAGCATGGAGGAGCATCCCGGCATCGCCGAGGTGGCGGTGGGCAATCCGCCCATGGGCGATAGATCGCTCCACGTTGCCGACAACCTGGTCGCGCTGCTGCGCGCCGGCCAGGTCACGCCGCAGGACGCGGCCTGGGCCGTCGACATCATGATGCTGATAACGACCGCTGCCGCGGTCGAGAGGGACATCTACCAGCGGCACGATGTCGACAAGGCCGACTTCCACGACCGCATGCACGCCGTATTTGCCTCTCTGTCTCCGGCCCGTTATCCCCATCTCGCCGCGCTGTCGGAGGAGATGGTCAACGGCGACGGCGACGACCGGTTCAACTTCGCCATCGACACGTTCCTCGATGGTCTCGTCGCCCGCGCAGCGCGGACGGCCGCGCACGACTAGGGGGCGTGGCGGGTCCAGTGGCCCGACCGGCCGCCGGACTTCTCGAGCAGCGCGACCTCGGCGATCTCCGCGCCGCGCTCGATTCCCTTGACCATGTCGTAGACGGTCAACGCGGCGACGCTCGCCGCCGTCATCGCCTCCATCTCGACTCCGGTCGGTCCAGTCGTCCGCGCCTCGGCGGTCAACGTGATCTGGCCCGTATCCGCATCGATCTGCGCTTCCACGCCGACGAAGGTCAGGGGCAAGGAGTGGCACAGGGGGATCAGCTCGGCCGTGCGCTTGGCCGCCTGGATGCCCGCGATCCGCGCCACGCCGATCACGTCGCCCTTCGGCGCGTCGCCGGCCAGCACCTTGCGTGCGGTCTCGGAGGACACACGGACCACGGCCTGCGCCACCGCGCGGCGCTCGGTCGCCGGCTTCTCGCCCACATCGACCATCCGGGCGCGGCCGGCGGCGTCGAGGTGCGTGAGCTCGCTCACCCGGCGGCAGGCGCGTACACGCTCTGCGCGTCCGCGATCAGGTCACGGACGGCGTCGACGTCGCCCGCCCGCAGGAGCTCGACCGGATCGGGCTCGCCGTTCACGATCGACTCGAAGAACTCCTTGCGGTCCTGGTAGGTGGGCAGCGTT
>DATBYI010000149.1:0-15200 GCA_036513815.1 Solirubrobacteraceae bacterium | reverse complement strand
GGCGAGCAGCTTGAGCGCAGGCGCCGCGGCGAGCCGCGGACCCATCGGCTCCTAGAGCTCCCGGGCGTATCGCGCCGCTCGATGGCGCTCCTCGGACCCGTTGACGGTCTGCTTGTCGACGGCTGACGCCGGCTTTCGTGGTGACCCTCGAGGGCTTCCTCGATCACCCGGCGACCGGATCAGATGTCAAGCGGGCGGAGGGGGCTCCGAGGAGATCAGCGTCCGCTTGTGCCACCCACTCGCGCTTTTCGGCGCGCCACTCCTCGTCGGTACGGCGCAGCTTCCAGTAGCCAGTAGCCGAGAGCGCGTTGGTCGGAAGGCCACGATCAAGGACCAGATGACGCCGGATGACGCGGACGGTGGTGGCCTCGCCGTGCACGAACGCCTGGCCCTTCCCGGGGGGCAACGATAAAGCGCGGACGGCCTCAAGCAGCAGCGACGGATCCTGTCCTGCTTCGGCGCCGCGGTGCACCCAGACGACCTCGAGGTTCCCCGGAGAGTTCAGGGGCTGACGATGCTCATGTCCGTCCACCTCGATAACTGCG
Organism: Solirubrobacteraceae bacterium; assembly: GCA_036513815.1. Classification (GTDB taxonomy): domain Bacteria; phylum Actinomycetota; class Thermoleophilia; order Solirubrobacterales; family Solirubrobacteraceae; genus Palsa-465. The sequence goes on along the minus strand of DATBYI010000149.1, from coordinate 14,655 downwards.
AATACGGGAACACCTCCCGGCACCCGGGAGAGCGAGACCGCGATCGCCGGAAGGACCGCATCGTCGCCGACCATGAGGTGCCAGTCGGCTTCCGGATCCGGCGCGTAGGCGCCGCCGGGTCCCATGATCTCGAGCGTGTCGCCTGGCCGGGCCTGGGCGGCCCACGGTCCAGCGATGCCCCGATCTCCGTGGACAACGAAGTCGAGCGTCAGCAGACGACGCTCGGGGTCGAAGGCGCGCACCGTATAGGACCGCATCCTGTCTCCGAACCGGCACTTGACGTAGTGGTCGGTGAACGACCCAACGGCGAAGCCCTCGAGGTCGGGCCCTCCGACCACGACCCGGACCATGCTCGGGGTTAACCAACTTACGTCTGTGACGGTAGTCGAGAGGGTGCGGCGTTCGGGCATAGGGCTCCTAGAAAGTGGGTGTAGCGCGGACCGACCCAACATGTTAGGGCACCCTAATAACGCGGGGTTCAGCGAACCGTGTTTCGGTGGCTTCGCCGCACGCGTGAGGACGCGTCACGCGGGCTGCCACAGCTCGATTCGATTGCCCTCGGGATCGGTGACCCAGCCGAATCGACCGACGCCCTCCATGTCCTGCGTCTCTGCAGCCACGTCTGCGCCGTTGACGCGCAATTGCGCGAGCATGGCATCCAGGTCGCGGACTCGGAAGTTGAGCATGGTTTGCTGGGCGCGGGACCCGAAGTAGTCGGTCTCGGACTCGAACGTCGCGAACACCGTCGGGCCGGCTTCCTGGCCCCACAGGCCGTTCTCATCGGCGTCCAGACCCAGGCAATCGCGATACCAAGCGCCTAGCGCCACCGGGTCGGCGGCGCGGATGAAGTATCCGCCGATTCCCAGCACACGTTCCATGCCAGTTCCTCGATTAGACGCTTACGCGGTAGTGGAGGTGGTCATCGGCCTCGGTGCTCACGGTCTCCCAAAACACCATCGCCTCGTAAGTTTGGCCATCTCCACTCCAATCGGTCGTTACGGTGCAGCCACGGCCGGACGCGGATCGCCACGGTTTGCTAGGCGCTCCTTCGGTACTCGAGCAGCACGACGCGGCCGTCGAGGACTTTGGTCCGGTCCAGTTCCATGCGCTGCGGCGTTCCCTCGCCGAAGATGCGCTCGCGTCCGTTGCTCCCGCAGGTAAGCGGGAAGACCATCAAGCGCAGTCGGTCCACGAGCCCGGCGGTTGACAAGTTGCGTACTAGCGAGATGCTTCTCATCGTGCGCAGTGGGACGTCGCTGTCGGCCTTGACGGCCGGGAACACCTCGACCGCGTCGCCGGCGACCAAGCGAGTGTTTGCCCACTCCAGCGGCTCAGAAAGGGTCGAGGAGACCACGAGCTTCGGCACCGCCGTGAGCCGCTGGGACGCTGGGTCGGACCCGCGGGTGGCCATGGGGGCGAGCACTTCATAGGTCACCCGTCCAAAGACGACGACCTGTGGCTTGTCGATCTCTGTCTGGATCCACTCGTCCAGCTCCGGTCCGCCGTAGCCGAAGTACGGTCCGACGTCGACGCCACCGGCGAAGCCGTCGAGGCTGACGAAGAGGTCTGCGGTCAGTTCACTCACCTCGTTGCCTCCTTCTCATCGTTCACGGCATGAGACCCGAGCGCCTGCCGAAACTCATCGCCGCCTCTCTATCGATCCTGACGTGGCGCCCACTCCCCACTCGTCGGGCTCGAGCACGACCAGCTCGAGCTGCGCCCCCGGATCCCGTGGCTAGGCGAGTGTCTCGGCGGCGGCGCAGCGGTGACCGCTGAGCCGCGCGCGAAGAAGTCGAGGTAGGCCTGGGCCAGGGCGGCCGGGTTCTCCAGCGCGATGTTGTGACCGGCCGCGCGGATGACGACGCCGCGGACGTCGTGAGCCACTTGCGCGAGCTGTTTGGATACTTCGTCGGCGAGATAGTCCTGCGCGCCGACGGCCAGGACCGGGCAGCCGATCGGGTCGGCGTAACGCGGGCGGTTCTGCTCGGCGTCGGTCTGGCGGGCGCGGTACATCTCCAAGATGGCTCGGTTGCCGCCCGGCTGCTCGGCTGTGTGGGGTGGGAGAGCCAGGCGCGGTGGCGCGGACACGCTGCTCGCCGTCGTGGCCGAGCTGCCGAGCAGAATGAAGAAGATCTGCCTTGCACTCCCCCAGCGAGAGGCGCGGACGACGGCACCGTCCTTCCACCGTCCGCGCCCTCAACTGCAGTGCGATGCGTTTGGCCGCGCTTGGAAACCCGCGGTGGCTAAACCGCACGCGGCGTACACCTACTTCTTCTGCTGACTTCTGTTCTTCTACTCGTCACCGCTATGCCGTCGTCCGACATCCGGCGCGAAGAGCCGGGCTGCCGGATATTGGCTTGAGAAATGAGCGATTCGGTTGGTCACCCCATGACCGTAGAGGTCCGAGTGCGGGTACGCCGAGCTCCCCACCCAGGCCAACGTTGCGTTATAGCCGGGGCCGTTCGAGGTCATGGCCTCAGACGTGTCGCTCCCCGACGCCGGCGCGCTCAACGTAAACGTGCCGGCGGCCGAGTTGATCCCGGTGACGGTCTGCCCGCCCGTGATGTCGGGCGCGGAGACAGACGATCCGACCGCGAGCCCTTCGAAGCTCGACGCAGCGCCGGGCGTTACGGTCACCGTTGTGGTGCCGTTGGTCGTCCCGACGAAGCTGTCGTAGCCGGGACCGCTCGCGGTCATCGCCTCGCCAGCGTTGCCTGAACCGGTTGGCGCGGCACTCAACGTCAGGGTGTCGGCGGTCGTGTTGATGGCGGTCACGGTCGTATCGAACGTGATATCGGCCGCAGTGATCACCGATCCGACTGTGATGCCGGTGAACCTCGACACGCCCGTCACGGTCCTGCTACCCGAGCTTGTCGTCGCGGTGAAGCTCGCGCTCATCGCAGGGTTGTAGGGAATATACGACGACACTCCATCGGTGTTGATCAGGTTCAGCACGCCACCCAGTGTGGCGCCGGAGAAGTCCGGGAACCCCGGCCCAACCGCCGCGGACCCGCCGGACAGCGACGCCGAGCCGAGGATCTGCCCGCTGAAGATGTAGTTGATGGATACGTCCCTCTTTACCGGCGCCGTGATCAGACTGGTGACTAGGCAGTCGCAGCCGCTACCAAAGCGGCTCCAAGACTGCATGCCAGTCAGCGTGAACGACGTGACACTGGGGGACACCGCCAGGGACGGATAGCCATCAAACCTGCTGTTTTCCATCCAGAAGCTCGGCTGGACACCGGCAGCTGAATACGGAATCGTCAAAGGCAGCTCGTTTTCGAGGAATATCACCTGGCCAGCATTGCCGTTCCAGGTGGCTTCCGTCATCTTGAAATGCTCGAGCCAAATCCCTTCCAAGGTGACGTCGTTGCCATTTACGATGACGCCGTAGTCACCGCTGCTCTCAGCCGGCCAGTTGGTCGTCGTGTACCCGTTTCCGCTGTTGTTGTTCGACTGGATCTCGGCCTGGTTGAGCAACACGTCGTTCTGATTGATCAACTCGTCCGTCGTGGAGTTGCTGATAGTGCTGACGTCGCTGAGGGTGGTCGGGTCGGCAAGCGAGCCGCGCGCGTGCGGCGTGTTGCCGATCTCGATCTGCTCGGCCGCATACGGTCCAGTGTTGGTCGTCGCGTTGAATGCCAAACCATTGGCGCTGAATCCGGCCAGGATCGTTCCCGTAGCGGCGTCGTTGACGACGATCGTCGGGGTGTTGGTGCTCGCGGTCACGGTCGCCTCGCCCAGACCCAAGATGACCTCGTTGGCCTTGGGGACCGTCAGCGGCGCACTCACGGAGTAGGCACCTGGCTCGAGCAGCACATCCTCGCCGGTCGCGAGCGCTGCGTTGATCGTCGCCGCGGTATCCGTGCTCGAATCGGCGAGGTAGAAGTCGCTCAGCGGTAGCGACCTACCCGCGAAGCAGCCGACGCTCCAGTCATAGCCCCGCCGGGCAAACTGCACGCTGGGGTCGAAGACGTAGAACTGGCCGTTTCTGTAGTAGACGAACGGTGATTCGCGGACCTCCGGCAGGAACTTGACGTTGACGTTAGAGCCAGCGGGGCGGGAGTGGGTCGCAGGACCGAAATTGGTCGCTGGGACGCTGCCCGTATCCCCGGCGAACATGGTGTCCGAGCCGAAGCCCTGAGCGCCGCCGATGTGGCTGCCCTGGATGTAGGGATCCGAGTTGCCGTCCAGGCCTGAGACACCGGCGGTGTTCTGACCGTTGGTGTCGATGACGTCTCCGGTGATATCGGAGTTGGCAACCTCAAAGCCGTTTTCAACGGCACCGCTTCCGTTGATCCCCGAGCCGGGGAATGGGGCGCACGCGTTCAGGCACAAGCCTGTGGTGTACGGGAGCGCAGCTTCAAGTAGGTTGCCCAGCAGGTTGACCCGCCGCCAGGTCGCCTCCTGCGAGGTGGACCAGGTCATCGTATCGGCCGGATCGCCGCTCTCGATCGGATTGATCGTGAGGTTCTCGAGCTGACTCGGCCGGATTGCCAGACTGTCGTTGTAGATGCCGAGGTTGCCGTTGATCAGGACATCACACGGGCTCGCACCGAGCCCGGCGACAACGCTGCCGCTGGCGACCTGCGCGTCGATCGTGTTGCTCGTCGTCGCGGTCGCCGGCGTCGCCGAGGCGTCGCCGTAGGTACCCGGCAGGAAGAAGAACTCATGGTTGGCAGGGGTGTAATGCGCGCTGAGCGCCGCGTTGATCGTTGAGACCGACTCGGACGCGTCGAAGATGGTGACGTTCGGACCGAACGGGTTGCTCGGGTCGGTGGTGGGAGCCTTTGGAGTAACGCTCGAGCACGCAGGCCTCGTCGCGGCCGAGGCAGACGTGACGCCTTCCACTACAAAGGCGAACGCAACCGATGCGACGGCAAGTGCTATCCGCGCCATGCGTGATGCCAGCACGCTCAAAGCGCGCCTTCGTTGCGACAACAAGGGTGACTCCTTTCGCGAGTCGATTCGCGGGAAGCCTCTCGGTTTCGAGACGCTCCTCATCCCTGGTACTGGCACGGCTCCACGCCTCAAGGCGCGATCCTCCTCTCTCCTCGAAGGTGCGCCGCGCCAGTATATGCATAAGCCGCAACTGTATGCAAGGTGTCGTTGGCAATGCAGGCGTGAAGCAGCCACACTCGGGCCGGCTCGCGACGGCCGACGCAGAGCTGCCTTCGTTGTCCTGCGGGCACCTCGTCGGCGACTCCATGGACCCTGCTCAGCGGGGAAATCAGGGCCCCGCTCCTGGCTTCAATCGCCGAGCGACTCGCCAGTGATGACGTAGCGGATGTATCCGACCAGCAGCCACAACAACGGCCAAGTCAGCAGGATGAACGCGAACGCGTAGGCAGCCGGCACACTCAACGGCGCACGAGCACGGGGCGGACGAGCAAGCCCGAAGATCACCAACACCGTACCCACGAGGCCGATCACGAGTCCCCACGGCCCGAGTCCGCTAAACGTCGCGATCCATCCGATCACACCGCCGAGCAGCGCAGCGACGACGCCCCGCACAGCAGCGGGAGGCTGACCCGGGTCCCGTGCCATCGTCCGATTTTCGCGATTTGAGCCGCTGCCACTTTGGGCTAGGGGCAGCGGTGCCGCAGATCGATCAAACCGATAGCGCCGGCCCGGTCCCGTCGGGAAGGAACGGAACATCGACGGATTGTCGCGTAACGGGTAGACCGTTCAGCCATGAGTCCGCTTGCTGTGCTCGCGCTGATCGGAATCATCCTCCTACTCGTGGCGACCCTCGGCGTCAGCCTCATGAAGTACGCGATCCTCTGGAAGCAATCGCGTGAAGCATGGCATCGCATGCCGGCGGACCGGCGCCCTCGGGCGCTGGTCGGGGGCGCGTTTCTGATCTTGGGGGGCGTCGTTATTGGGCTGCTTCTTGCTCTTCAGCCGTGGGGCTCGGACACAATCGCTTGGGTCTTCTTCGCCTTCGCAGCCGTGATCTTCCTCTTTGGGCTAGTAACGGCGGTGAGCCAGGCTCGTAGGGCTTCGCGCAACGCCGCTCACCGCAAGCCATCCAAGCCGTGACGTCTTCTGCTTTGGGCTAAATCCGGCGGTTCGAATAGCGATCCGCTTCGGGACCAGCCGTCGTTTGTCGAACTCTCAGAGCTCGGCGAAGGGCGAGGCGTAGCGAAAGGTGCCGGTGAGACCGGGTGGGATCGAACTCAGCACACGCGCCTGGAAGTGGCTGCCCCAGGCCGTGTCGGGCGCGGCGATCCCAAGCTTCGAGGCGGCGACGAAGCCGAAGCGTTGGTAGAACGCGGGATCGCCAAGCAGTGCGACGAGCGGCTCCCCGCTCGCGTCGGCCGCGCCGAGCACAGAGTGCATGAGCGCGTGCCCAACGCCGCCGCCCTGGCGGTCGGGCAGGACGCTGATCGGGCCGAGGCCCAGCGCGGGGGTGTCGTCGACGAACCCTCGAGTGCAGACGACGTGGCCGATCACGGCATCGTCGGTCACCGCGACCAAAGACAGCGCCGGCAGCCAGCCCGCGTCTGCGCGCAAGCGATTCACAAGCGCCGTCTCCGGCGGTTCCGGTGCGTCGGCCCGCCGGCGAAATGCTGCCGTGGTCACGGCGCTGATCGCGTCCACATCCTGGGGCGTCTCGCGTCGGATCAGCATGGCCGACAGTCTCTCATCGCCCGACCGCGCTCACCGATCCAGCAGCAGACCCCCAGAGCGCCTTCGCGCCATCAGGGGCGACGCAGAACTCGTCTCAATCGCGGAACCCTTAGCGAACGTCGGGCCTGAGAAAGCGTTCGATTTCGACTGACCCGCCGTTGAAGAACTCGAGTTCGAGGTACTGGCCGGGAGAGACCACCGTGACCATCACAGCGTCATCGCGCGCGATGAGGACTCCGTACCGGACGTGCAGCGTGTCGAGCGCATTGCAAAAGTGGCAGAGCTTCTCCATGCGACGAATGATGCCGACAGCCGCCGCTGACGGTTTGATCGACGAGGAGCAGTCCGGGTAAAGCAACACTCTTGGGCAGAACCATTCTGCGCTGTCCCCACGCGCACCGTCGCCGAGTTGGCGTATTGGGAGGTCACGCTGCTCGACGGCCACACGGTCGAGGTGTGGGCCGACGGCTACCAGGAGCTCGACGGCGCATACGTCTTCTCAGTGCTCGCCGACGTCGGCGAGGAGCAGCAGAAGGATCTGTTCATCACCGGCCGAACGCCAACGGATGAGAAGCGGGTAATCGTTGGATTATCGCGCTTCCCGCGCGAGCGGTGCCCAAGATCCGCGGCGGCGGAGGACCTGGCCCAGTGTCGGATTGATCGAGTTCCGGCTGCCGAGGGCATCCGGTCCCGGGCCGAGGCGGAAGTCTCGCGCGCTGTGGTAGCCACCGCGAGCTTGCTGCCTATTCGTGGCAGGAGAGCTTCTGCCATTCGGAGACAAGTCGGAAGTGACATCGGGCAATCAGAGGATTGCCGCCCCTCGCGTATGCCCTGGTTCGTGATGGTCGGGTGCCGCGCCTTCCGTTAGTGTTTCTCAGCAGTGCCCTGGCGCCAGCACCGCAGGTTTCCGAACCCGTTTTGGTTCGTCCTGCTAATGGTCATACTCGCCATCGCTCTGGTATCCCCGGCGATGGCCGCCGCGCCAAACCTTCCGAATGCTGCGACTGCCGCGACCTCATGTGATCCGGCAGATCAATCTGCGATCGTCTCGGCGCTGCCGACGTGGCCTATGCCTCGGATCTGTTGCCGCGCATTCTGCGCACCGAACGCGCTCAGCTCAGGCTGGGATTCCATGAGAGCCGGGTCCTGTCCCAATCGGTTGCCGGGGCGCTCAAGCTGTTCATCGCGGCCACACCGCTCGGCCGCGGACCGGGGAACGTCACGGCATCGGTGAACGCAACGATGAGCTTGATCGGCGCCGTCTCGTGCCGGCCAACCACTCGGTACCGCGTTGCCTTTAACACGATTGACTCCGACCCCCCTCCAGTGCTGACCCCGTTGTCGCTGGCGAGGTCCACCGCACAACTCTTTAGCCACCCCGTGATGCACCGGGCAAACCTCACGTTCGGTGTAGCGATCCGCCGCGGGGTCATGTTTCGAGGCAACGACCGCGACGGCGTCGCTACGGGCTGGATCGCCGTGTGGTGCAGCTAACACGTCAGAGCGTACGTGCAGTCCACGACTGCTATGTCGCTCCCTGCCTCGCGCTTTGAGCGAACCGCATTAGCGGAGAACGTTCCTGCGGAAACGCAACTTGGCGGTTGCTCGTGTCTTCGCGCTGGCTCGGGCCGATCGGGGACTGCTCCTCCACGATAAAAGGGGATGGCGGCCGCGCGGTGTTGTCCGCCATCCTGTAGGCGTGGATCCGCGGCCCCTTACGATACGAGAGAACGAGATACTCGCGTTCCTTCTCAGCGCTGAGTTCCCGGACGTCGAGAAGCTTCGCCGGCAGGCGCAAACCGCCCAGGTCATCGGTCGATGCGAATGCGGCTGCGCCACGATCGACCTGCGCGTGGACGACTCCATGCCGACAGCCGACGAGGTCGGGCAATCGAACGCCGTAGACGCAGCCGGTCGTCCTGCCCCCGATGATGGGCCGCCGCTCGAGCTGATCTTGTTCGTCAAGAGCGGTCGCCTCTCAAGCATCGAGATTGTCTGCTACGGAGACAGCCCCGTTGGTGAGTTCCCATCACCCGACGCGTTTGAACCTCCCGTCGCTCTGTGGTCGAACGGCGGCCACGGTTCGGACTCGTAAGCGGGGCGTGCCGACGTGCGACGATCGAGAGATGCGCATTACCTATGACCCTGACGCGGACGCCGTGTATGTGCGCGTCGCCGAGCCGACGGGGCCGCCAGAACCGAAGTTCTTGAGAGCGGCGTTGCGATAGATCGATCCGCGGGGCCAGCTGGAAGGGCGTATGGCTTCGAGTTCCTAATGGTGAAATCGCGCGGCCTTCCGACGATCGGCCTGCCAGCCGATGTGGCGCGTGCGATTGAGGAGTTCATCGCCTCGGGCGCACTTCAGTCGCCCGTCCCGATCCGGGTCGAAACTAGCTCCAACTGATTACCTCTGCACAAGCGCTCTACGCCTGATCTCGCCGAGAACAGCGCTCAGATCGAATGGAGCGCAAGGTGCCGCTTGGAGCGATGAGCACCCGCGGATCGCGCGCAACCCGGTTCCTGCTTTCTCGCCGAGCCAGCGGGCGCGACGAGGGCTGCTCGTTTGGGGGACGAGCAGCCCTGTCGGAACTCGATCAAAGCAGCACTCGTCTTTGGGCCCCGCTTCTGCTCTCCGCGCTCGGAGGGGGAACGGAGAGGCGTGGTGCGGAATGCCGGCAGCGACCGAAGCGCGTCAGTTAGGCTCCGGCGAGCGACAGGAGCGTGGCTCACTGACCAGAGGAGGCCCAATGTCTGACGTGAGTGACGTGATCGACCGGCAGGTTGCCGCCTATCTGGAGCGCGACCTAGAGGGCTTCCTTGCCTGTTACACGCCTGACGTCAAGATCACCGACGTCGACGGCAACCTCCTCATGGACTTCCCACGGATGCGCGAGCAATACGGCAGATTATTCCGGGACAGCCCGAATCTCACCGGCCGGATCGCTAATCGCATAGTCGTCGGGGACGTGGTCATCGACGAGGAGGAAATCCACGGCTTGCACCACCCGGACTATCCCTCGGACGTGCACGCCGCCGTTGCCTACCACTTGAACGGCGACAGGATCGACCGAGTCGTCTTCCTGAAGGTCGAATAGCCCCGACTGACGCATGGTGAGCTGGCGGTTACGCTGGGGCGCTCGCTTCGAGCCCCGGAATCCGCCGAGAGAGTGGCACTCTGAGCCACACCCGAGCAAACACCTCCAAAAGGGCTGGGAGCGGACGCCCTCGGCGGCCGGAACTCGATCAAACCGGAAGCTGGTGCGGTCCAGTCGAGAAGGCGCGGATTCTCGAGTAGCGGGTAGATCTTCGCCATGAGTCCGCTTGCTGTGCTCGCGCTGATCCTGGTCGTCCTTCTATTCCTGGCGACCCTGGGCGCAAGCCTCATGATTTACCCAATCTTCTGGAAATACTCGCGAGATGCCTGGCGTCGCACTCCGGCCGACCGGCGCCCTCGCGCGTTCGCCGGGGGTGCGTTTGTGATCTTCCTGGTCGCCGTTCTTGGGTTGCTTCTCGACCTTGAGCCTTGGGGCTCGGACACAATCGCTTGGGTCGTCTTCACCTTCGCGGGCGCGATCTTTCTTTGGGGCCTGATGATCGGGGCGAGCCAGGCTCGTACGGCTTCGCGCAACGCCAGTCGCCGCAAGTCGTCCAAACATTCCGAGCCCTGACGCCATCCCGTTTGGGCTAATACCGACAGACAGCGGCCACGCGGGTCGAGGCTTCCGCAACCCCTGGCATTCCGAGCAACCTGGAGGCCGCCCGCGGGCTCAGATCGCCTGGGGTTGCGGCAGTCCGACCGGACCGGCGTTGGCTGCTTCTATTAGCCCAAAGGAGCACTGAGAGCCGGACGCCGTACGCTCCGTGCCATAACTCGCGACGGCCGGCTCAGCGTCGAGGAGTTCGCTCGCTGGTGGAGGGAGACGGGCGAGCACGAGCTTCGTCAGCTCCTGTATTGGAAGTGGGATCCAATCGGCGTGAGCGCGGCGTTTCCAAGGACCGCCGACGAGTTCGACCGCTACGCGCCGGAGGTCGTGTCTGCGCTAAGCAACGGAGCCTCCGAGGCCGGCATCGCTGAACTGCTGGAAACCATTGAGTGCGACCGCATGGGCTTGGGAGCAGGCGCGAATGATCGGCTACGGCCGGCGGCTTCGGAGATCGTCGACTGGCTAGCACAGTCGCAGGACTCGTGGAAGAACTTTGGCCCGGTCCGGCGCTGATCCGGTACCGGTTTGATCGAGCGGCAACATCCGCTCTCCGAGCATCCCGATACGGTGCGAGTGGTGGACGAGCACGTCATCGATCAGCGTCTATGGATCATGATCAGAGACACCGGCGAGCGTGGATTCATCCTCGGGAGCTGTCACACGTTCCCGGGCCGATTCTCAGTATGGGTTCCGAGCGATGGCCGAGCGAGATGCGTGTCGATGTCTGGGGTGTCGGATCACTCGCCGGAGGCGGCGTGTTGGATCGCCGGGTTCTTGAACGGGTCGGTCCCATCCCCGCCGGAGGATCCCGAGCGAGAGTCCGAGTGGATGGAGCGCCGTGCCGCGTTCCTGGCAACCGGCGATTGGCCAGGCCCACGGGAGGATTTGCTGGGTCAGTCGGACTAGCTTCCGCTGCTCCGTCCGATCGGAAGCGACAAAGGGACGTTTCCGCAGAAACGCAACCAGACGGTTGCGCTGGCGCGCGCGGAACTTCCTCGCGCAGTCTCCCTCCTCGCTCAATCCGGCAGCGAGCTCGGCTGCCGTGGTTTGACTTACGCGCTGTTCGCTACTGGGCCTTCGAGCTCGTCGACGGCTGGAAGGCTGGGTTGATCACTCGAACCGTAATCAGCCACCTCACGGCTTTCGAGCAGCCCGCCCTTGACGAACAACAGCAGTTCCCGAGGGGGCTCTGCATCCCGCACCATCGCCTCGACCGGGACGGTGTGCACAACGTGGGCGCGAGGCGCATCCCAGTTGGCGACCTCCAGCGGTACGACGGATCGGCGGCCTTCCCAGAGACCTTTGACCCGGACCGACCGTGGCCTGCGCGCGAAGCGCAGGGCAGACCGAATCCATGATACTTTTATCCTTATAAGTAATTCCATGAGACAGGAGCCTGCTCTGATGCCAACCGAACCGCTGCCCACATCCCTCGGCGATGGGGCCGAGACGCAGGACTCATACATGGAGACGCTACTGCGCCAGGCCGCGCCGGATGTGACCCGGCGGCTTGACGCAATCGGTGATTTCGTGATCGACCAGTCAAACCTCTTGGCGATGCGCGACCGGCAGTTGCGCGACCCTGGGGTGCCGTCCGGGGAGGTCGAGCACATCAACCTTGCGGTCCCGGGCGCGTCCGGTGATCCCGAGGTTCCGGTGCGCCTGCACCGGGAGCGTGGCGTCGATGAGCGTCGCCCGTGCCTGATCTCGATTCACGGCGGCGGGTACGTGATCGGGAACCACCTCGGTGACGACCGGCGGTTCGACCGCTGGTCAACGCAGCTGCGGTGCGTCGGGGTCTCGGTCGGATACCGTCTCGCGCCAGAGACCCCATTCCCGGGACCGCTGGAAGACTGCTACGCCGCCCTGCGCTGGGCTTACGAGCGCGGCGATGATTTTGGCATCGACCGTAACCGGATCGGGATCATCGGAGGTAGCGCCGGCGGCGGGCTCGCCGCCGGTCTCGCGCTGCTCACCCGTGACCGCGGCGAGATCCCGGTCGCCTTTCAGGTCCTCAGCTACCCGATGCTCGACGACCGCCAGACGACCGAATCCTGGCGGACAAACGCGCCCGTCTGGGGTGCCGACACCAACCGGTTCGGCTGGCGTGCATACCTCGGCCCACACGTCGGCAATGAGATTCCAGGCCACGCAGTCCCGGCGCGCGCCGACGATCTCACCGGCCTGCCCCCGGCGTTCATCACCGTCGGGAACCTCGACGGTCTGCTCGACGAGGACATGGACTACGGCCGCCGCCTCATCCACGCTGGAGTACCGACCGACCTACATGTGTTCGCCGACGGCCCGCACGCATTCGACAGCCTGATGCCAGAAACGGCGATCGCAGAAAGAGCCCGCCAGGTGTTGGAAGACTGGTTGGCCCCACGCCTGCACCCGGCCGGTTAGGCATTTGCCCCGTCCGCCCTCACGCGAGCAGCTCGCGACATCCGCCTGGACAACGATGCAAAACCTCGTCCTCGCCGAGGACCGTAATCAGGAACTCCGCGACGCCCTCGGCTTGGGACGAGGCTCCGGTCGCGTCAAGCTCCTGCTGAGTCTCGCGACTGGCGCGCTCAGCCTGGGTGAGCTCGCAGACATCACGCGAGCCGACGCTCCCTACGTCACCCTGATCGTCAACGAACTCGAAGCGCGAGGACTGGTTAGCAGGACCCCAGACGCCGGCGACCGACGCCGCAAGCTCGTGTCCCTTACCCGCGCCGGCCAGGACGCAGCGGATGCCGCTCGCGAAATCATCAGCCGGCCACCCACGTTCTTCGAGAAGCTCTCCAGACAAGAACTCGAACAACTCTCCGTCGTGCTCAGGGGACTCGACGCACCGTAGAGCCCTCCTGAACCCTGATCGTTCCGGCGGCGTCAGCGACGACGATGCCGAACTCGCTCGGCGCGGCGCCCGGGTCGGGAGAGCTGTTTCAGGTCAGAGTTCCGGCCGGCAGCACGTAGCGAAGCGGCGGCCGGCGTTGCTCTCCGCCGGGGTTGCTCAGCCGCGATCCGTGTAGGCCGTGCGTTGAACCCGAAGCAAGCCTTGCCTCGGGCTCCCCGCCATGTTCCGCGATCCACGCGATAACAGACGCAGAGTCCGAGCCCTCCGCGAGGATCGCGGCACGTTCGATGACCGCACCGCCGGAGGCGTGAGGACGGGCCAGTCGCCTCACGAGCGTGAGAATCACGTCGTCGTCCATTCCTCACACCGTACTCTCTCGGCGAAATCACGCCCACCCGCCGCAAGCGCGACCGGCCGAGGCCGCCCGCGGCCGGGAGTGGACGGGCGCCCTGGTGGCCGCCCGGAGCTGGACGACCGGACCCCCAGCGAGAGGCCCGCGGGACAACGGAGGCAGGTCTGCGCCGGGGGCAGTGTGGTCCGCACGAGCTCCCCGACCGCGCGACCGGGAGGCTACTCGGACTGCTCACGTGGAGGCGCGCAGCGTGACCTATTACTCCTGCTCGTGGGCCGGCAGGCCCGCGGGCGGGCCTGGCCTAACCCCGCCGAAGCCGTCCTGGATTATGGTCGTCTGAAGGCTTCGAAGGATGCCGCCATAGCCGGTTCCCGAGTCCCGCTGGATGTAGTAGTCGAGGACGTGCACCAGTACGGCGGCGGCGTCACGGTGAAGCTGGATGGTGATTTGATCGCTGTCCATCCGCGGCAGCGTATTCCCCGGCAGTGCCCTACCGCCACAAACACGCCAAGCCCGTATGCGCCGAACCCGCCGTCCGAACCTCGCCGTCAGGCGGGGCGGTGCCTAGACGGGCATCCGCCGACGGCGATTCGGAATCGCCTCGTTCGCCCCCAAATCGTCAGGGATGCCGGTGGCCAGGTATCACAGACGGGAACCGCAGCCGCGTGATCGGACACTTATCGGTATGGACTCCCGCAACGACCTCGAGCTCTGGAGGCTCGCCCGCGCCGACCCGGACGCGTTCGGCGTGCTGTTCGAGCGCCACGGGCGCGCCGTGTACGCGTTCTGCGCGCGACGCACGGCCGACCTCGCGCTCGCCGAGGACCTCACAAGCATCGTCTTCCTCGAGGCCTGGCGCCGTCGTAAGCGCACCGAGATCACCGGCGAGAGTCTCCTTCCGTGGCTGCTGGGGATTGCCCACAACGCGGTGCGCAATGCGCATCGCTCGCGACGCCGCCACCGGGCCGCGCTCGCGCGCCTGCCGCCTGAGCCCCTTGAGGCCGCGGCGGATGACGTCGCCTCGCGCATCGACGCCGAGCGTGCGCTCGCGGGTGCCCTGCAGGCAATTCGCACCTTGCCGGACCGCGAACGTGACGTCGTCGTTCTCGTTCTCTGGAGCGGGC
>DATBYI010000148.1:0-2268 GCA_036513815.1 Solirubrobacteraceae bacterium | reverse complement strand
AGTCGACGACGGCGCGCGAAACACCGAGGTCAGCGAATGATTCTGTTGACATGCACAACTCCTTGGCGGCACGGATGGGCCGCGTACGATTCGGGAGGCTATTGCTGACCCGAACCGCTGTCTGCGGGACCCAAGCGAGCTGCCTCGCGGCCGACAACGCCGACCGCTTGCATCAACGTAGCAGCTTCGGTCTATATCGCCGGGTCGAGGATCTCAGCGAAGGTGTCTTCCCGTTGAGGATGCCGGTGGCGCCATAGAATGGCCTTGAGGAGCCCGGGTGTCGCGGTGAATGTCAGGAACCACAGGCGGGCAATTAGTAAATGACGCGCGTTGCGATCATCGGCGGCGGCATCGGTGGTCTGGTGGCGGCGCGCGCGCTGTGCCGGCGCGGAGTCGACGTCGCCATCTACGAGGCGGCGCCCGAGCTGCGGGAGATCGGTGCCGGAGTCGCGCTCGGTCCGAACGCGATGAAGGTGCTGCGGGCGCTCGCTCTCGAGGACGAGGTGCGGGCCGTCGCCGGGCGCTCGGAGTGGGCGCTCACGCGCAACGGGAAGACGAGCCGGGTGATCTCGAGGACGAGCCGGCAGCAACAGGTCAGCCTGTTCGGCAGCGCGGCCGCGACCGTTCATCGCGCTGACCTGCTGGACGTACTGGCGGATTCGCTGCCGAGCGGGATCGTGACGCTGGGAGCGCGGTGCATCGGCGTCGAGCCGGATGGAGACGTCGCGGTGGCTCGCTTCCAGGACGGCAGCGAGATCGAGGCCGACGTGATCGTCGGCGCGGACGGGATCCACTCGGTCGTCCGAGCGTCGCTGTTCGGCCCCGATGCACCGCGCTTCACGGGCAAGATCTGCTACCGCAGCGTGGTCGGTGTCGACGCGGTGCCCGGCGGTCCGCCGCCGAACGACAACTCGCAGTGGCTGGGGCCTCACGGCACGATCGTGCTGTACCCGGTCCGGCGCGACGAGCTGATCAACGTCGTCTGTCACTACGACGACGAGGGCTACCGCCACGAGTCCTGGGTCACCGAGTGCGAGCGCAGCGAGGTGCTGGCGCGCTACAGCGACTGGCACGAGTCGCTGCTGCGGATCTTCTCGGCCGGGGAGGTCTGGTACAAGTGGGCCCTCTACGACCGGGACCCGATCGCGCAGTGGACGCGGGGTCGGGTCACCGTGCTGGGTGATGCCGCCCACCCGATGCTGCCCTATCTGGGACAGGGCGCGTGTCAGGCGATCGAGGACGGCTGCGTGCTCGCCGCCGCCCTTGCCGCCGAGCCCGCTGACCCGCTTGCGGGGCTCACGCGGTACGAGCGTTCGCGCCGTCCCCGGGCCAGCCAGGTCGTTCTCGCATCGCGCGAGCGCGGCGTAAGCAACCATCTCGCGTCGCCGCTCGCCGCACTGCGGCGAGACGTGTCGATCGCCGTGCGCCGGCGCTTTCGCCGCGACCCGGACGGTCGGGGCGCCGGGTGGATCCCCGAGTACGACGCGAGCTCGCCCGACGTGCTCGTCGCCTGAGCCCTGGCAGGCGGGTCAGTGGCGGGCGCGCATCTCGGTCAGACGGCCAGGCTCGAAATCGTCTGAGCGCACCCATTCCATGAGCGCCCGCTCGGCCTGTATGACTCGATCCGCGGCGGCCGGGAGCTCGGTGGCGATCTCGAGGGGGATCTTCAGCACTCCGTGCTGATCGGCGTGCAGGAGGTCACCGGGAGCAATGACGAGGCCGCCGATCTCGACCGGCGCTCCAACCGTCTCGACCCGGACGTAGGAATGCGAGACCGACGGCCCGGCGGCGAAGAAGTGAAAGCCCATCCGCCGCACCTCGTCGAGATCGCGCACCGCCCCGTCGGTGACACAGCCGACACACCCGAGGGCCGTGCATATCGTCGCGTTGACCTCGCCCCACAAGGAGCCGTGGACCGGCGGATCGTCGAGATCCTTCACAACGACGACTCGGGGCGCGGCGACCGTGCCGACGTGCGCATATAGGGCCTCGCTGCCGGCGCCGGCCCAGTCCGGGTCCGGGGCGCCGCGGGCGATGATCGTCGCCGTGGCGGCGAAGCCGACCATGCGGCCGAGCTCGGGGAACATGCACCGGATCCGGCTATCGGCGAAGCCGACGTCGCGCGGGTGTAGATCGAACGTCTCGATCGCGTTCGCGAGCGTGGGCGAGTCGTAGCGCGCGAGCGACTGGACCAGATCCTCCATCGCTGGAGCCTATGCCATCCCGGGGCAACCGCCGACCGAGGCGTCCCCGCGACGGGCTAGCATG
>DATBYI010000147.1:0-12447 GCA_036513815.1 Solirubrobacteraceae bacterium | reverse complement strand
CCCGAGCTCCAGAAGGGCTCCTCGATCATGCCCGGCAAGGTCAACCCGGTGATCCCCGAGGTCGTCCTCCAGATCTCCGCGCAGGTGATCGGCAACGACACCGCGATAACGGTGGCCGGGACCCAGGGTGCCTTCGAGCTGAACGTCCGGGTGCCGCTGATCGCGCGCAACCTGCTCGACCAGATCAGGCTGCTCACGAGCGGCTGCCGGATCTTCGCCGAGAAGTGCGTCGACGGGATCCAGCCCAACCTCGAGGGGCTGCGGCGCTCGGCCGAGATGACGCTGTCGGCCGCCACCGCGCTCAACCCCTACATCGGTTACGACAAGGGCGCCGAGATCGTCAAGAAGGCCTCGGAGTCGGGGCGGCCGCTGCGCGAGGTCGCGCTCGAGCTCGGCGTCGACGAGGAGACCTACGACAAGGCGATGGACCTGCGCAAGATGGCGCAGGGCAATCTGTAGCCGCCGGCGCTCACAGCGGCAGCGTGCGCGGGAGTCCGAAGCGCGACAGCTGAGCGCTGCCGCCGAATCGGATGAGGTGGGAGATCCGGTCGCCGTCGAGGGTCAGCACGATCACGCCGACGCCGCGAACGACCGGCGCGTGGGCATCTCCGATGTAGTGCCCGAAGGCCGGCTGCCCGTTTGCGCGCGTCGCCACCAGCCGGTCGGTGCGCTCGGCGCGCGCCGCGAACGCCTGCGTGAAGAACTCGGCGATGCTCGCGAGGCCCTGGTACTCGAACGGCTCGGGCGGCATCGTCACCCACGCGTCGTCGGTCAGGAGCGCGACGATGTGCTCGACCCGGCCGTTCTCGAACGCGTCGGCGAACCGCCCGACCAGCTCGCGCTCGCCGGCCGAACGCGGTAGCGGCGCGCGGTCGCGGCGGGGCGGCGCGGTCGCGTCGAGCGTCGCCCGAGCACGCTGAAGAGCGCTGTTGACCGACACCTCGGTCGTGTCGAGCATGGTCGCGACCTCGGCCGCGCGGTACCCGAGCACGTCACGCAGCACGAGCACGGCGCGCTGCCGGGGCGGGAGGCGCTGGAGCGCGATGACGAACGCGAGGGCCACTGTCTCGCGCGTCTCATACCGGGCGTCGGGGCCGGGCGCCGCGTCGAGCACGCCCTCGAGCAGCGCGTCCGGATACGCCTCGAGCCACGGCAGTTCGCCATGGCGCGTCGGCGCCGGCGGCTCGAACGACAGCGCTCTTCGTTCGTGCGGGCGACGGGCGCCGTCACGGAGCGCGTTGAGGCAGCGGTTGGTCGCGATCGTGTAGAGCCAGGCGCGCAGCGAGGATCGCTCCTCGAAGCCGTCAAGCCCGCGCCAGGCCGCCAACAGCGTCTCCTGAAGCGCGTCCTCCGCGTCCTGGACGGAGCCGAGGATCCGGTAGCAGTGAAGCTGGAGCTCGCGCCGGTGGGGTTCGGTCAGCGCGCGGAACGCCTCCTCGTCGCCGGCTCGGGCTCGGGTCAAGGTGTTGGTGGTCACGGCCGCATCCTGGCACGGGTCATCACTGAGAGACGACACCGGTGCCAGCACAAACTCATCGGCCAATTCGAGCGGACGGTCGCGTCTCAAATCACGGCACAACCAAGCGTGAGGAGACAGACATGCGCAGAGAACCAGTTTGGGTATTGATCGTCGCTTCGGTGGCGTCGCTGATGGTCGCGCTCGACGCGCTCGTCGTGACCACCGCGCTCCCGACGATCCGGGTGCATCTTGGCGCCTCGATCGAGGAGCTCGAGTGGACAGTGAACGCGTACACGCTGAGCTTCGCCGTGCTGCTGATGACGGGCGCCGCGCTCGGGGACCGGTTCGGGCGCCGGCGAATGTTCGTCGCCGGCCTGGCGATCTTCTCGCTGGCGTCGGCCGCGTGCGCGCTCGCGCCGAACGTCGGCGTGCTGATCGCGGCGCGTGCCGTCCAGGGCGCCGGCGCAGCGCTCGTAATGCCGCTCGGGATGACGCTGCTGAGCGCGGCGTACCCGGCCGAGCAGCGCGCCCGCGCGCTCGGCATCTTCAGCGGTGTCACCGGACTCGCGGTGCTCGCCGGTCCGGTGGTCGGCGGGGCGATCACGCAAGGGATCGCGTGGCAGTGGATCTTTTGGATCAACGTCCCGATCGGGCTGCTGACGATCCCGGTGGTGCTCCGTCGCGTCGGGGAAAGCTACGGTCCGCGCAGCGCGCTCGATATCGGCGGCCTGGCGCTCGTCACCGGCGCTGCACTCGGGCTCGTGTGGGGCCTCGTGCGCGGTAACTCGGCCGGCTGGGGTAGCGTCGAGGTGATCGCCTCGCTGGCGGCCGGCGTGCTGCTCACGGTCGCGTTCGTGCTGTGGGAGCGGCGGGTGACGGAGCCGATGCTGCCGATGCGGTTGTTCGCCTCGCGCCCGTTCTCGTCGGGCAACGCGTCGATCTTCTTCCTCGCCGCGGCGCTCTACGGAGCGGTCTTCTTCATGGCCCAGTTCCTTCAGACCGTCCAGCACCACGGCCCCCTCGACGCCGGCATCCGGTTGCTGCCGTGGACCGCGACGCTGTTCGTCATCGCGCCGATCACCGGTGCCCGGATCTCGCGCGTCGGCGAGCGCCCCTTCGCCGTCGCCGGCCTACTGCTCGAGGCGGCTGGCATGGGGTGGATCGCGCTGATCGCCGGACCCGACGTGGCCTACTGGCGGCTGGTGGCGCCCCTCGCGATCGCGGGGTGCGGAGTATCGATGGCCATGCCCGCACTCCAGAACGCGGTCGTTAGCTCGGTGGCGCCGGCGAGCATCGGCAAGGCGTCGGGTGCCTTCAACATGATGCGCCAGCTGGGCGGGGTGTTCGGGGTCGCGACGCTGGTGGCGGTGTTCACTGGCGCCGGCAGCTACGCCTCGCCGCACCAGTTCAGCGATGGGTTCACCACGGCGATCGCCGTCTCGGCGGCGCTCTCGCTGCTCGGTGCGGTGTCGAGCGTCGGCCTACCGGCGAAGGCTCAGGTGGCGACGGTTTCGGCGCCGAGCTGCTCGGAGATCGCGACGTCGATTGAGTAGTCGATCGGCACGACGATCAGGGAGGGCACGTCCTTGGCCAGGGCGTCCCGGAGCAGCCGTGGGAAGTCGTCCGCGCTCGAGCAGCGCCAGGCAGGAATGCCGAACGCCTCGGCCAGCTTGACGAAGTCCGGATTGCCGAAGTCGACGCCGAAGTGGCGTCCGAACTTCTTGTCCTGCTTCCAGACGATCGAGCCGAACTGGGCGTTCTCCCAGATCACGTTCACGACGGCCGTACCCAGACGCACCGCGGTCTCGAGCTCCTGCACGTTCATCAGGAAGCCGCCGTCGCCGCTCACCGCGACGACCTTCCGGTCGGGGTGGACGAGCTTGGCGCCGATCGCCGTGGGCAGCGCGAAACCCATTCCGGCCAGGCCATTGGCGATCAGGACCGTGCCGGGCTCGTGGGCGGGGAACATGCGCCCGATCCACAGCTTGTGCAGCCCGACGTCCGAGACGAGGATGTCGTGGGGGCCGAGCGCCTGACGAATTTCCCACAGCGCGCGGGGCGGGCGGACCGGGAAGTGATCGTCGTCACGGGCGTCATTGAGCGCGCCCATGACGACCTCGTGCAGTCGGCTCGTGCCGGCGGTGGTCTGGCTGCGCGTGCAAGCGGCGGCGAGACGGGCGAGGACGTGGGCGATGTCGCCGATCAGCTCGACCTCGGGGACGAAGTTCTGATCGACCTCGGCGGCGACGCTGTCGATCATGATGATCTGCTTGTCCCCGTTGGGGTTCCAGTTCTTCGGCGAGTGCTCGACGAGGTCGTAGCCGATCGCGATCACCAGGTCGGCGGTCTCGAAGCCGGCCATCTCGTAGTCGCGCGCCTGCAGGCCGACCGTGCCGAGCGCCTTCGGATCCTCGTAGTCGATCAGCCCCTTGGCCATGAACGTCTCGGCCACCGGAATGCCGGTGTTGTGCACGAACGAACGTAGGGCCCGGGCGGCGTGACCTCGGATCGCGCCGTTGCCGGCGAGCGCGAGCGGGTTCTTCGCCGCGTCGATGAGGTCGGCGGCGCGTTGGAGCTCGCGGCTGCCCGGCTCGGGCTGCACTGGGGCGTGGCGGGGCAGCGGGCGGGCGTCGAGCGGCCGCGCCATCACGTCCTCGGGGAGCTCCAGGTGGGTCGCTCCGGGCTTCTCCGATTCGGCCACCGCAAAGGCCTTGCGGACCACCTCCGGGACGATCTCGGGGGCGGAAACCCGCGCGTTCCATTTAACGATCGGGCGGAGGATGCCGATTAGGTCTATGTACTGGTGGGATTCCTTGTGCATGCGCTCGATGTCGGATTGCCCGGTAAGGGCAACCAGCGGGGCGCGATCCAGGAACGCGTCGGCCACCGCGGTGACCAGGTTCGTCGCGCCTGGGCCGAGGGTCCCCAGGCAAACACCGGCTCTGCCGGTCAGACGGCCGTAGGCATCGGCCATGTACGCCCCGCCCTGCTCGTGGCGGACGGGGACGAACTGAATCGATGAGTCGGCCAGGGATTCGTTGAGGTCGAGGGTTTCCTCGCCCGGGATCCCAAAGACGTACCGGACTCCCTCCGCCTCAAGACACTCGACGAACACATCTGAAGCTTTGCGTTCTGCCATCTCTCCCACGTATATAACCGGATCCTCACACCGCCCAACCGCAACCCGGCCCGCTGGCACGTGTCTAGCTCTCTGGATGCGCGCAGCGGCAGCGGGGATTGCGGTGATAGTTGCGCTGGTTCTCGCAGGGCCGGCGTCGGCCGCCAGCACCCTCTACATCCAGGGCGGCGGATACGGCCACGGCATCGGGATGAGCCAGTACGGGGCCTACGGCTACGCCCTGCACGGCTGGAACTACCAGCAGATCCTGGCCCATTACTACACCGGTACCCAGATCGGCACGACCAACCCGAACCAGGACGTCCGCGTCCTGCTCTCGAGTGGGCCGGCCGCGTTCGCCGGCGCGACCCAGGCCGGCAACAAGAAGCTCAACCCCAGCCTTACCTACGACGTGGCCCCGCTCGCCAACGGGCAACTCGCGCTCGTCAACCAGACGACCCGCAAGCAGGTGGGCAAGTTCAACTCCCCGCTGACCGCGACGGGCTCCGAGCCCTTGAGCGTTGCGGGCCTGGGCGCCTACCGCGGCTCGCTCGAGTTCCGTCCCAACGGATCGGGCGGGGTGTACATCGTCAACGTGGTCGGTCTCGACGACTACGTGCAGGGCGTGATCGGCGCCGAGATGCCCGCCACGTGGGCGCCTCAGGCGCTCGAGACCCAGGCCGTCGCGGCCCGCACGTACGCGATCACCACCGACGTCTCCGGGTCGTTCTTCAACCTGTATCCGGATACCCGCTCGCAGATGTATCGCGGCGTGGCCGCCGAGACGCCGGCGACCGACGCGGCCGTGGCCGCCACCTCGGGCCAGATCGTCACCTATAACGGCAGCCCCGCCGTCACCTACTTCTTCTCCAGCTCGGGCGGGTACACCGAGAACGTCGAGGATGCCTGGCCGGGAGCGACGCCCGATCCCTGGCTGCGCGGCGTGCCCGACCCCTACGACGGGGCCGGCGGCGATCCGTACCACCACTGGACGCGTCAGATGAGCCTGTCGGCGGCGGCCAAGGACCTCGGCCGGCTGCTCAAGGGCAAGCTGGTGGGGATCAAGGTCACGCAGACCGGCGCGTCACCCCGGATCATGCAGGCGAAGGTGATCGGGACCGGAGGCAGCACCACCGTCACCGGCAGCCAGCTCGAGGGCGCGTTCGGGTTGCTCAGCACCTGGGCCAGTTTCACGACCATGTCTGCCTCGGTCACCCCGCCCGCCAGCGGGTCGATAAGGCCCGGCAACGACATCGAGGTCATCGCTCAGGCCAAGCGCCTGTTCGGGATGATGGCCGGGGCCCGTCCGGCCCTGACCGGCAAGATCGCTGCTGAGGGTGAGCCCGGGTCGGTCACGATCGAGCTCCGCGACGGGAAGCGGTGGCGCAAGCTCGGGAAGGTGCAGCTCGGCGAGGACGGTCGGTTCGCCGTGCGCACGCCGCAGCCTGGCGTCTACCGCGCCGTGTACGACGGTCTCAACGGGCCGTCGGTCAACGTCGGCTGACCCGGTCGGTAGGCTCGGGCGCGCATGCCCGCGCCGCTGCTCGCCGTTGACGCCCCGTTCGTCCTTTACCGCTCGTTCTTCGCGCTCCCGGATTCGATCCACGGACCAGAAGACCGCCCGGTCAACGCACTGCTCGGGTCGGTGAACCTGCTGCTGCGGATCGCTGCCGATCGCGGGCCGCGGGCGATCGTGCTGTGCTTCGGCGCGGAAGCGGCCGAGTACCGGACCGAGCTGTTCCCGGCCTACCACGCCGACCGGCCGCCGGTTCCGGACGCGCTCGCCTGGCAGTTCGCGCGCGCGCCCGAACTGTTCTCGGCCTTCGGCTGGGGGATCGAGTCCTCGCCCGACCTCGAGGCTGACGACTTGCTCGGCGCGTTCGCCACGGTCGAGGAGGAGGCCGGCGGCGAGGCGCTGATCGTCACCGGCGACCGCGACATGTTCCAATGCGTCGACGACCGGGTCTCGGTCCTCCTGCTGAAATCAGGGCTCAGCGGCTTCGAGGTGATGGACCCCGCGGCGGTGAGGGGGCGCTACGGAGTCGGCCCCGAGCTCGTGCCCGATTTCATTGCCCTGCGCGGAGATCCGTCCGACGGGCTCCCGGGCGCGGCCGGGATCGGGCCGAAGACCGCGGCCACGCTACTCGAGAAGTACGGATCGCTCGAGGGCGCGATCGCCGGCGCCGAGAACGAACGCCCGAAGGTGGCGGCCGCGCTGAAAGACTCGGCGGACGAGCTACGCGCCTACCGCGACATCGCGACGCTGCAGCCGGCGCCGGTGAAGCGACCGCCGGACGCAGTCACCGATCTGGCCAGCGGGGCTCGAGCCGCGCGGGCGCTGGGTTTGAACCGGCTGGCCGAGCGGCTCGAGAACGCCACGAGCGTCGCCGAGCTGTAGGCGGGACTATCGGCCGCCTTAGCCGGGCGGCCCTCACGGCCCGTAGCTGAACCATGCCCGTCCCCGCCTCATCTGCGGTGGCGGTAGAGGACCGCCGCCGCCGCCGGCGGCGAGCGTCTCGGGGTCGGTGCCGACGCCGAGCAGGCTGCGGGTCAGCTTCTGTCCGGCGTCGAGCAGGTCGTCGAGCGCGCGCCCGGTATGGGCCGCGGTGACCACCGGATCGGACGCGTTGTCCCGGAGCGACTCGAGCATCGCTCGGCGCAGCAGCTCCTTGACGAACGACGCGGTCACCCCCTCCATGCGCTCGATGACCTCCTGCGTCTCAGCCGCGGACAGCCGCAGCGGGAGCGAACGGCCATACAGCGACAGCAGGCGCTTGCGGCCCTCCGCATCGGGCAGGTCGATCTCGATCGCCACGTCGACGCGGCCCGGGCGAGCCGCCAGCGCCGGCTCGAGCAGATCCGCGCGGTTGGTGGTCAGGACGAACAACAGGTCAGCGTCGGGCGCGGCGCCGTCCATCGCGTCGAGCAAGTCGAACAGGACCGGGGTGGATCCCGGCCCGAAGCCGCGATGCTCGGCCACGAGATCCACGTCCTCGAGCACGAGTACCGCCGGTTGAAGGTCCCGGGCGAGCTCGGCGATCGAGCCGATCGCCTGGAGTGCCCGCCCGGTCAGGAGGAAGCGCGTGTACGTCGTCATCTGCCCGATCAAGTACCGGGTGGTGTGGGTCTTACCGGTGCCCGGCGGCCCGTAGAGAAGCACGCCGCGTTTGAGGTGCTGGCCGGCGCTGAGGAGCGCGTCGCGGTGGGCGGCGATGCCGAGGGCGTGCCGCTCCACCCGGCCGATCACCGCTTCGGGCAGCACTACCTCGTCGCGAGCGAGCTGTGGAACCTCGCCAAACGTCAACGAGACCCCGCCCATCGGATTCATGACGACGTCGAGCAGGTGCCCGCGGTACACGTTGAGTCGGCGGCGAAGCTCGCCGAGGCGAGCGTGGACGGCCTGCGCGACGTCGACTCGGAGTCCGGCGATCTCGACGTCGAGCGACGGGGGACCGTGGTCGGATGTGGCGTGGACCATGATCACGTACCGGCCATCCGGGTCGTCGACCAGGAGGAGGGCGCGCTCGAGGCAGGCGAGGGTCGAGTCCGGTCCGTTGGGCAGGTCGGCCAGGGCCGGTGCCGACAGACGCAGCCACGGCATGCCCTCGCCGGTCAGGATCTGCTGCAACGTCACCGGCGGGTGGTGGGGCGGAATCGAGAAGCCGTGCACCGCCACCTCGCGGCCGGGCTCGCTCGACCACGCGTTGAGCGCGGTCTGGAGATTTACGTGCTCGAACGGCGGCAGGGCGCGCGTGACCACGGACCGACCCAACGCCTCCTCGTCGAGGTAGTCGGCGACGAGGGCGACTACCTCGCTGCGGTGGCCCGCCCCCGCCTCTTCGGAATGCACCCACTCGAGGAAGGAGCGAAACGCCTCCGCGAACTGGCGGGCCTCGGAATCTGACGCACCGGTCATGGCCACACTATGGCGTGAACTTGACGGTGATCACGTCGCCGTCGGCCACCACGTAGTCGCGTCCCTCGAGCCGCAGCGTCCCGCGGTCGCGGGCGCCGGCGTAGCCACCGGCGCTCACCAGCTCCTCCCAGCCCACCACCTCAGCGCGGACGAAGCCGCGCTGGATGTCGGAATGGATCAGGCCGGCCGCGTGCCACACCGACAGCCCGCGGCGCAGGTGCCAGGACTGCGCCGGCTTGTCCTCTCCGGCGGTGAAGAAGGCGATCAGCTCGAGCAGCGAGAACGCGCCACGGATGACTCGCTCGAGGCCCGACTGGCTGAGCCCGAGATCAGCCCGCATGGCCGCCGCATCCTCAGGGTCGAGCTCGGCCAGCTCGGCCTCGAGGCGGGCCGAGACTGCGATCGCCTCGGCGCCCTGGGCCCGGGCGTGCTCGAGGATCGCCGGCGGGACTTCGTTAGACCCCTCGTCGACGTTGGCGACGAACAACACCGGCTTGGCCGTGAGCGGCTGGAGGAGCTGAACGACGTCCGGCGCATCGGCCGGCGGCGGGACGGTCCGGGCCGCGCGGCCGGCCTGGAGAGCCTCGATCAGCTTGCGCAGCCACTCGGCCTCGACGACGGCGTGGCGGTCGCCGCTCTTGGCTGTCCGCGCCACCCGATCGAGTCGACGCTCGGCTTGCTCAAGGTCGGCGTAGATCAGCTCGGTCTCGATCGTGTCGATGTCCGCCAGCGGATCGACCCGCCCCTCGGGGTGGACCACATTTGGGTCGTCGTGGACGCGGACCACGTGGACGATCGCGTCCGTTTCGCGGATGTTGGCGAGGAACTGGTTGCCGAGCCCCTCGCCGCGGTGGGCACCGGCCACCAGGCCCGCTATGTCGTGGAACGCGATCGTGTCGGGCACGACCCGCGAAGCCTTGACCGTCTGAGCAACGGCGTCGAGACGCTCGTCGGTCACCGGCACGACCGCGACGTTGGGCTCGATCGTCGTGAACGGGTAGTTCGCCGCCTCGGCCGCCACGCCGGTCAGCGCGCTGAACAGCGACGATTTGCCGGCGTTGGGCATGCCGACGATGCCGACCTTCATGTGAGGACCTCCGCGAACGCGGTGCCGAGCAGGGCGCCCGCCACGACATCGCTCGGGTAGTGGACACCCAGGTAGGGGCGGCTCAGGGCGATCATGGCCGCCGCCAGGTACAGGGCCCACCGTGGAGCCAGGCTGCCGTATGCGCGGGCTGCCGCGAATGAGGTGGTCGCGTGGGCGCTCGGGAACGACAGGCGGGTGACGACCGGGCTCAACGGCGGCAACCCGTCAAGGTCTGGGCGCGGCCGCCGGACGACGAACTTGATCGCCTGGTTCAGGCCGTAGGAGGCCGCGACGACGCAGGCGCCCCGCAGCCAAGCGCGCCGCTGTTCCGGCCCGCGGGAGAGCGCTGCGCCGGCCAGCCCGAGGGCGAGCCAGCCCGCGGCATGCTCGCCGGCCCGGGAGTAGGCGGCAACGGCGCGCTCGACGGCCGGCGCATGGCCGTGCGTGCGCGCGAAGACGAGCGTGGCTCGGTCGATGTCCTGGATCGCCACGCTCAGGAATGTACGGAGGTGACTAGCGTCCCGCGTGCCAGCGGATCGGGAGGCCGTGGTCGTCACAGCTCGCCAGCCTCGTCGCGTCGGCCGCGGCCGGGTCGTGGACGGTCAGCTCCATTGCGGCGTGATGGTCGGTGGCGGGCTCCATGCTCAGTCTTACGACCCCGGGCTGCTCGTCGAGCGCGCGCTCGATGGCCGACCACTCGCCGGACTCGACGTACTGGCGCATGACCGAGTGCCACACGACGACGAGCTCGCCCTCCTGGGCGGCCGCGAGAGCGCCCGGCAACCACGCGGAGCCGGTCTGCCGGCTCACCGGGACCGGATCGTTCGCGGCGACCGAGAGGGCTGCGCGGAGGCGGTCAATCCGGTGCAGCTCGTCAGGCCAGATGTAAGAGAGCAGCGTCAGTTGGTCCTCGGGCAACCGCGGATCCAGCGGGGCGACATCGCAGCCGACGCGAGCCACGATCCGCAGCCCCGCCGCCGCGGTGGCGAGGTCGATCGGAGGCGCCGGGTCCCAGGGATCGACGAAGCGCAGCGGCGAGTCCGCGTTGCCGAGTTCGCGTCCACCCACGGCGTAGGAATAGCGGTCGGCGATCAGGTTGAGCCCGGCGCTGGCCCCGACCTCGAGGAGCCGGATCGGCCGACGGTGCCGATCGGACAGCCACAGCAGTCCGGCGAACAGCACCGCGGAGCGCCCCGGCTCGTTGGTCTGGACGGTCCGCCCCAGACGGCATCCGGACCGGTTCGAAGTGCTCGGCGAGGGTGCTCAGAACGGTTGGCCAGACCTCGTCGGGCGGCCGCTGGCCCCCCGCGCTCGGGTAGAAGGCGGCCAGCGCCGGAGCCCGGCCGGCCAGGACCAGGTAGTGGAGCGCGGCGAGCAGCCGGAGCTGCGGGACCGAGCCCGGGGGCACGGGCACGTCGGCGAACAACTCGGCGACGACGCCGCCCCGGTCGATGTCCTCGGCCGCCGCTCGCATCAGCTGCACGTAGAGCGGGGAGCGACCAGAGCGCGCGATCGAGTCGGCGTGGCGGCGGAAGCGGAACGAGAGCGGGCGGCCCTCGGTGCGGGCGTCACCGCCGCCGGGGAAGGGGTGTCGCGAGACGCCGAACACCTATATAAGTGTGAGGCGTGGCCTCCGGAACACCTCGCATCACCGTCGTCGGGTCGGCCAACGTCGACCACGTGGCCCACTGCCCGCGCCTCCCTCGGCCAGGCGAGACGGTCTCTGACGCGACGTTCGAGCGCGTGCCCGGGGGCAAGGGTGCCAACCAGGCCGTGGCGGCGGCTCGGCTCGGCGCTGAGGTCCGATTCGTGGGGCGAGTCGGGCGCGACGACGTGGTGCTGAGCGGGCTTGAGCGGGCGGGAGTCGACACGAGCGGCGTGGTTCGCGAGGAGGGAGAGAGCGGCGTGGCGCTCGTCATCGTCGACGACAGCGGCGAGACGCTGATCGTCGCTGCGCCAGGGGCGAACCGCCGTCTCACACCCGAGTCAGTGAAGGTTGGCGAAGCCGACGCGGTGATGTCGCAACTCGAGATCCCGGCCGAGGCCGTGCAGGCGGCGCGTGCCCAGGCCGGCTTCTTCTGCCTGAACGCCGCCCCGGCGCGAGGGGTGCCCTACTTCGACCGGGAGCCCGACCTGATCGTCGTCAACCGCTACGAGTACGAGCAGATCGAGCCGGGCGGATCGCTGGTGGCGCTGACCCTCGGCGCGGAGGGCGCGGTGCTGCTCGAGCGCGGCCAAGAGGTGGCGCGAGCGCTCCCGCCTCAGGTCACAGCGGTGGACGGAACGGCCGCCGGCGACGCCTTCTGCGCTGCGCTCGTCGTCTCGCTTCTCCTGGGCCGGGAGCGCGGAGCCGCGCTCGAGTGGGCGTGCGCCGCGGGCGCGCTGGCCGCGACGCGCCCCGGCGCGCAGCCATCGCTGCCGACCGCCGGGGAGGTCGACGCGCTGTTGAGAACCGTCGGCGGCGCCTGACGGTGGCGCCACTAGCGGATGGGTTGGGTCGGCGGCGCCTGACGGCCGCGCCTTAGTCAGGCGCCGACGATGTGGGACGGGTCGGGGCGCCGGTCGGGGCCGGCCGCGCTGTAGTCACCGAACGGCCCGTCGCGGTCCGTGGTCGCGGCGCGCACGCCCTCGGCGGTTGCCCGCTCGACGAAGGCCAGCCCGTCAGGCGTGTTGCGCATCAGGCCATCGAGGATCGGGCCGAGCGTCTGCGTCGCGCGCAGACCCATGTTCTCGTAGGCCTGGTTGACGATCAGCTTCATCGCGGCGAGCTGCGAGGACGGGATGGTTGCGAGCTGCCGTGCCTGCTCGGCGACGGCGCGCTCGAGCTCCTCAAACGGGACCGCGGCGTTGATCAGCTCCACGTCGGC
>DATBYI010000146.1:0-2025 GCA_036513815.1 Solirubrobacteraceae bacterium | reverse complement strand
GAGTACTACCTTCAGCACGGCCGCCCGGAGCGGGCGCTCTCCCTCCACCGGCACGCCTTGGCCACCGCCGACTACCTCGGCGCTCCCTCCATGGCGCTCGGCATGGCGCACTACAGCCTTGCCTGCGCCCAGGCGACGGCCGGTCACGCCGACGAGGCGATCAGGTCACTCGCTGAGGCCTTCGCGCGTAACCCCGACCTGCGCGAGCACGCGAGGACCGAGCCGGAGCTCGCGACGCTCTCAGGGCACGGCGCCTGAGCTCAGCCCACCTCGGTCAGTTCCAACGGCAGGTTCGACAGGATGTCCGGGCCGCCGGGGCGGACCACGACGTCGTCCTCGAGGCGAATCCCGCCGACGCCGGCCTTGTAGAGACCCGGCTCGATCGTCAGGACCGTGGCCTCCGCCAGGGGCTCGTTCCAGCGCGGCACGAGGAACGGGGGTTCGTGGATCGACAGTCCGATCGCGTGGCCGGCGCCGTGCAGACACGCCCCGAGTTCGGGAGCGGCCTCGACGATCCGACGCTGGGCCGCGTCGACGTCGCGCCCGAGCGCCCCCGGCTGGGCCGCGGCGTTGGCCGCCCGCTGCGCGTCGAGCACGACCTGCCACGTGCTCGTGGCCCAGTCCGACGCGGGCCCGACGGTGGCGCAGCGCGTGAGATCCCCCCAGTAGCCATCGAGACAAGCCGACAGATCGGCACACACCACGTCCCCGCGGCGAAGCTCGCGCAGGCCGGGATCGCCGTGGGGATTGGCGGCGTTCTCGCCGAAAAGGATCAGCGGATGGGCTGCGCTCGCGCCCTGCTCGCGCAGGAGCGCCTCGACGCGCGCATTCAGCACGCGCTCGACGACGCCTGGGGTGAGCCACTCGAACGCGCGGCGCAGACCCTCCTGCACGAGCTCGCAAGCGGCGCGGATGCGCTCGATCTCGGCGTCGTCCTTCTGAACGCGGAGGCCCATCACGACCGCGCCGGCGGGAGCAAGTTCGAAGCCGTGCTCCGCGAGCGCGCGGGCGCGCGCGTAGATCAGATGGTCCTCCTCGACTCCGACCGTGCGAGCGCCGGCCAGCTCGGCAGCCAGCTCGGGGATCCCGTCCGACTCGGCACCGTAGGAGACTCGATCGAGTCGCTCGGGGGCGTCGTCGATCTGGCCGCGGTCGAGCGCCGGCACGATCACCGAGGAGCGATCCGGCCGCACGACCACGCCGAAGAAGCGCTCGAGCTGCATCGGCTTGAAACCGGTCAGATAGGCGATCGATTCGTCGCTGGTAATCAGGGCCGCATCGAGATTGATCGCCGCGGCTCGCTCCAGGAGGCGATCCAGGCGAAGCTCATCGATCTCGCTCACGAGCAAAGGGAAAGCTAGCGCCCGGGCGGCCGCTGGAACAGCTCGACGACGATGCCGTCCGGATCCCGGAGGTACAGCCCGAAGCCGCCGGTGTTGATGCCGGTGTCAACCGCCACGGGTTCGCTCACGAACGAATCCACCCCGGCGGCGCGGAGTCGTTCGTACTCGGCGCGGAGGTCGTCCACCACGAAGCAGAGATGAGCCGTTCCGACGTCGCGTGGCTCGATCCGCTCCGGAGCGACGCCGGTGGGCGCCAGGTACTCGAACAGCTCGACGACGTGGTCGCTCCCGGGCATTCGCACGTGCGCCATTCGAACATGGGCGTCCGGGTAGCCGACGATCGCCGCCAGGTAGCCGCCCTCCTTCTCCTGAGTGGCGAGGACTTCCATGCCGAGGAGGTCGCGGTAGAACCCGAGCGAGCGGTCGAGGTCGGACACCGTGTAGCCGGTGTGATGGATGCCGGGACTCATCGTGCCCCGAATGCGTCGCGCAGCTCGACGCCGCCGTCGGGCGTAACGATGTAGAGATTCTCGACGCGCGCTCCCACGCCACCCGGGAAGTAGATGCCCGGCTCGACCGCGAGCACCATCCAGTTCTCGAGCGGCGTCTCGTCGCTCGGGATCAGATGGGGATCCTCGAACCCGGAAACCCCCAAGGCGTGGCCGACGTGGTGCGGGAACTC
>DATBYI010000145.1:0-2074 GCA_036513815.1 Solirubrobacteraceae bacterium | reverse complement strand
CGGATCGTCGCGGAGGGCGTAGGCGGCCCCGTCCGAGAGCGCGATCATCACCGTGAGGTTGTGCGCGACGACGTCGTGGAGCTCGCGCGCGATCCGCGCCCGTTCCGCCGCGGCGGCGAGCTTGCCCTGCTGGTCGCGCTCGAGCTCGAGTCGAGCCGCTCGTTCCTCGAGCGAGGCGAGCAGCCCGCGCCGGTGGCGGATGTTCAGACCCAGGGCACCCGCGGCCGCGACGAGCCCGGTCAACCCCACGAAGCTATGAATGTGCCCGCCGCGGAACCACCTGGCGAGCGCCAGGAAGACCCCGAACTCGAGGATTGCCGCGGCGGTGAGCGCGGTGCGCCTGTCCTCGCGGCTGGCGACGGTGTAGAGCGCGATCAGCAGCGCGAAGTCCCCGAGCACGCGCACGCCTGCGAGCCATTGAACGAAGGCGAGGGCCGCCGCCGCCAGGAAGACCGGGAACGGCCAGCGCGAGCGCCACAACATCAGCGCGGCGAAGGCCAGGTCGAAGAGGACGCCGACGGCGCCGTTGTGGCGCGGCCCGAGCTCGGGCAGCACTAGCAGAGCTACGACCGCGGCGCTGATCGCATCCCAGCGCCGCGGTCGGAGACTTCGAAGCACGTCTGGGACGTTACGCGTCTCGGCGCCTCATCAACACCGCTGCAATCGCGAGCGCGAGCAGCGTGTAGCCACAGAACAGCCCGAATCCGCCCCAGGCCGACAGCGTGTGCGCCTGGTGCGTACCGGAGAGGATCGTCGTCCCGGCGTTCGAGGGCAGGTACGGGTTGATCGCGTTCTGCGTGCTGGTCGGGAGGATCGCCGCCAGGCCCGGCACGACGAATAGCAGGCCGGCGAACAGCGCGATCCCGCCCGCCGTGTTGCGCACGATCGCGCCGAGACTGAGCGCGAAGACGCTGAGCACGGCGAGATACAGGGCGGAGCCGACCAGCGCGCGCAGCGCGGGGGCGTGGCTCAGCGACGTCTCGACGTGATGCTGGGTGAGGATGCTCTGCGAGGCGAGGAACGCGATCAGCCCCGAGACCAGCATCAGCACGAACGTCACGACCGCGAACGTCCCCGCCTTGGCCCACAGCACGGGCAGGCGCTTGGGCACGGCCATGAAGCTCGAGCGGATCTGACCGGTGCTGTACTCGCCGGTCAGGACGAGGACGCCGAGCACGCCGATCGCGAGCTGAGCGAAGTGATATCCGCCGAGCCCGGTGTTGATCGGGTCGAAGTTGAGGCGGTCGGCCGGGCCAAGGTGGCTCCAGCGGTTCATCTGGATCGAGGCGATCAGCGGGCCGAGGCCGGCCATCCCGATGATCGCGACGAGCATGGTCCAGCGGGTCGAGCGCAGCGACCACAGCTTCGTCCACTCCGAGCGGATGACACGCAGCTGGGTTACGCCGCCGCCGCGTGTGACGGTCGCTCGGACGGGTGCTTCGAGGGTGGTGGATGTGGCGCTCATGCGGCAGCTCGCAGGTTCGTGGTTTCGTCCGGGGCGGTGGAAGCAGCGTGATACTCGACGGTCTCGCCGGTGAGCTGCATGAAGGCCTGCTCGAGCGAGACCTGTAGCGGCGTCAGCTCGGCCAGCACGATCCGCTCGGCCAGAGCGATCTCGCCGATCGCCTGGCCGGTCATGCCATGGACCTCGAGGACGTCGCGCTCGACGCTGTCCACACGCGCCTCGTGCACCGCGAGGGCGTCGCGCAGCGCGGTCGCTTGGGGCGAGACCACCCGGACCGCGGCGCCGTCCGAAGCGCGGTGGACGAAGTTCTCGACGCTCGTATCGGCGATCAGGCGGCCGCGGCCGACGACCACCAGGTGATCGGCCGTCTGCGCCATCTCGGCCATCAGGTGCGAGGACAGGAACACGGTCCTGCCCTCCTTGGCCAGGCGCTTGAGCAGCGTCCGGATCCACAGGATCCCCTCGGGATCCAGGCCGTTGGCCGGCTCGTCGAGGATGAGCACCTCGGGGTCGCCGAGCATCGCGGCCGCGACGCCGAGGCGCTGGCCCATGCCGAGGGAGAAGCCGCCGACGCGCTTGCGCGCTACCTCCTGCAGTCCGACCAGGTCG
>DATBYI010000144.1:0-24657 GCA_036513815.1 Solirubrobacteraceae bacterium | reverse complement strand
GGGCACCGTGCCGTGAATTGAGAAGGCCGACACCATCCGCTCCCTGGCCCGCGGGTCGCGGACCGAGTTGAAAATCGGGTCGTAGGGGAAGAACGGGTCGCCCGGGAAGTACATCTGGGTCACGAGTCGTTGGGTGAACGCGCGGCCCATCAGCGAGAAGTGGATGTGCGCCGGGCGCCACGCGTTGTAGTGGTTGCCCCACGGATACGGTCCAGGCTTGATCGTCGTGAACTGGTAGCGGCCCTCGTCGTCGGTGATGCACCTTCCGGCACCGCTGAAGTTGGGATCAAGCGGCGCTGGCCAGCGGTCCCAGCGGTGCTTGTAGCGCCCGGCGGCGTTGGCCTGCCAGACCTCGACCAGCGTGCCGCGCAGCGGCTTGCCCTCGGTGTCGAACACGCGGCCCGACACGGTGATCCGCTCGCCAATCGGCTCGCCGTCGTGCTGAGTGGTCAGGTCGTTGTCACCCGAACCGACCACGACCGGGCCGAGCTGGGGCCCGGTGATCTCGGTGATCATCTGCGGCAGGTAGATGAGCGGCTGCTTGGGATGGCGCAGCGCGGTCGACTTGTAGCCCTCGAAGTCGAGCGGCGGGTGGGCGCCCTCGGGCTCGCGCAGATAGCTCGTCGGGGTCGGGCCGATCGGGTCATAGATCTGCCGTTCTTCCGCAGGCTGGGTTTGAAGATCCTCGGTCATCTTGTCTCCTATGCCTCCAGTACGACTGCCAGTCCCTGTCCGACGCCGATGCACAGCGCGGCCACGCCGAACCCTCCGCCGCGTCGCCTCAGCTCGTGGGCGAGCGAGCCGAGGATGCGTACGCCCGATGCGCCGAGGGGGTGCCCCAGCGCGATCGCGCCACCGTTGGGGTTGACCCTCTCGGAGTCCAGTCCCTTCCACTCGCCGATGTCGGCCAGGCATTGCGAGGCGAACGCCTCGTTGAGCTCGACCACGGCGACGTCGTCCCAGCCGATCCCCGCGCGCTCGAGCGCGATCTCCGCCGCGCGCACGGGCGCAATCCCGAACACGTCGGGATCGACGCCGGCGGCCCCACGCGAGACGATCCGCGCGATCGGGTCGCGACCAGCCGTCTTGGCGCCCGCCTCGCTCGCGAGCAGCGCGGCGCCGGCGCCGTCGTTCAGCGGCGAGGAGTTCCCGGCGGTGACCGTGCCGTCCTTGACGAACGCGGGCTTCAACTTGCCGAGCTTCTCGAGCGAGGTGTTGGGGCGGATGTTCTCGTCGCGCTCGAGTTCGGTCCCGGGGACGGGTACGACCCACTCGCCGTAAAACCCGCTCTCCCACGCCGCTTGAGCGCGCTGGTGGCTGCGCAGCGCGAACTCGTCCTGAGCCTCGCGCGTGACGTTGTAGATGCCGGCCAGCTTCTCGGCGCTCTCGCCCAGCGAGATCGTCCACTGGCCGGGCATGTTCGGGTTGACCATCCGCCACCCGAGCGTGCTCGAGTAGAGCTCCTGCTGCTGGGCCGGAAACGCGCGCTCGGGCTTGAGCAGGATCCAGGGCGCCCGGCTCATCGACTCGACCCCGCCCACGAGCACCACGTCGGCCTCGCCCGTCTCGATCTGGCGGCTGGCCTGCATCGTGGCGTCGAGCGAGGACCCGCAGAGGCGGTTGATCGTCGAGCCGGGCACGGACGTGGGCAGCCCGTTCAGCAGCCAGGCCATGCGCGCCACGTTGCGGTTGTCCTCGCCGGCCTGATTGGCATCGCCGAACATGACCTCGTCGACCTGCTCGGGATCGAGCGAGGGCGAGCGATCGAGCAGCGCGCGCACGACGTGCGCGCCGAGATCGTCCGGGCGCACGTGCGACAGGCTTCCGCCATAGCGGCCGAACGGCGCGCGCACCGCGTCGAGCACGTACGCGGCGCTCATCGCTCGAGCAGCTCCCGCAGCTTGGCGAGCTCTTCGGTGCTCGGAGGCTCGGTGACCTGAAGCTCGTCGGCGACCTTCAAGTCCCAGCCCGTCTCGTCACGGACCTTGTCCACCTCGACGCCCGGGTGGATCTGGGTGAGCACGAGCTTGCAGGTTTCGGAGTCGGGCTCGAGCACGCCGAGGTCGGTGATCACCGCGGTCGGCCCGCGGCCCCGGAAACCTAAGCGCTCGCGCGCGCCCGGCCCGTCGCCGTGCCCGACCGTGGTCACGAAGTCGAGCTTCTCGACGAGCGTGCGCTTGGCGTGCGGCGCGATCACGATCACCTCGCCGCAGCTGGCGGCGATCTCGGGCGCGCCACCGGCGCCGGGCAGCCGCGTCTTGGGATGCGCGTAGTCGCCGATCACGGTCGAGTTGAGGTTCGCGTAAGGATCGATCTGGGCAGCGCCCAGGAAGGCCACGTCGATCCGTCCCGCGCCGATCCAGTAGTTGAACATCTCGGGCACGGAGACGATCGAGTCGGCCGTCTCGGCCAGCTCGCCGTCGCCGATCGAGAGCGGGATGTGGTACGGCTTGGCGCCGATCGTGCCCGACTCGTAGACGAGCACGAGCTCGGGGTTGTGAACCATCCGGGCCAGGATGGCGGCGGTGCTGGGTCGGCCGACCCCGATGAATACCGTCCTCGTGTTGCGCAGCCGACGGGCGGCGACGACCGTCTGCGTCTCGCCCGCGGTCACCTGCTGCGTCGCGGTCATCGCTCGGCCACCTGGTGATCGAGGATGTTCTCGTTCATCCATGCGATGAACTGATCCCGGTCGCGACTGAGCTTGTCCCAGAACCGGTAGAAGTCGTTGTCGCGATCGGTGATGCCGAGGCTGTAGGACGGCCGGGAGCCCCCGGGCGCCTCCGCCACCGCGCTGATCACCCAGCCGGGGATGACGATTCCGCCCGGCCGCGGCTCGAGCTCGTCGACGATCCGCTCCACCGTGACCAGCGAGCGCTGCGCGGCGAGGACCGCCTCCTTCTGCACGCCGGGGATACCCCAGAGCTGGACGTTGCCCTCGCGGTCGGCCTCCTGGGCGTGGACGATCGCGACGTCGGGACGGAGCGCGGGCACGGCGACGAGTCGCTCGCCCGTGAACGGACAGGCGAGCTCGGCCACCGTGGTGTGCGCCATCAGGTCCGTCCCGAGGTAGCCGCGCATGATCGCGCAGGGCATCTCGGCCGCGCCGGCGGCGTAGCGGTTGGCCATCCCGGCGTGGCTGTGCTCCTCGATCTCGATCGGGTGCGGCCAGCCATTCTCGACCGCGTCGCGGAAGCGGTGAAGGCCGCCCACGCCCGGGTTGCCGCCGTAGGAGAAGACGAGCCGGCGCGCCACGCCCATCCCGATCATCTGGTCGTAGAGCAGGTCGGGCGTCATCCGGATTAGCTCGAGCTCGCGCCGTCCCTGGCGGATGACCTCGTGACCGGCCGCGAACGGAATCAGGTGCGTGAACCCCTCGAATGCGACCGAGTCGCCGTCGCTGACCAGCTCGGCGACGGCGTCCGAGAGGGACGTCAGCTCCGCCATCGATCCCCCCGCGATGGTTCGCCATGTGAACAGGCGATCACATACCGAACTGTACCAGCGGTTTGCGTCTATCCGGCGGCCGGTGTGACCGTCCGATTGCGCGCCGCGGCAAGCCCCAGGACGAGCTGCGGCGCGAGCAGAGACAGCAGCACGATCAACGGCGGCGTCCACGAGCCGGTTGCGTCGTGCAGGGCGCCGATGGCGAGCGGTCCGAGCGCCGCGACGAGGTAGCCCACGGTCTGGACGAGCGTCGACAGGCCGGCCGTATTGGTCACGCTCCCCCCGCGCAGGACGATCAGCGTGAGCGCGAGCGGAAACGCCGCGTTCTGACCCAGCCCGAGCAGGATGGCCCACGCATACGGCGCCGCCGTCGGGGCGAGGATCACGCCGAGCCAGCCCGCCGCGATACACGTGATGACGGCCACGACGAAGCGAACCTGGTCATGGGCTCGGGCGGCCAGCGAGGGCAGCGTCAGCGCGGGAATCAGGCCGGCCACGAGCGACAGGCTGAGCAGCAGCCCGGATTTGGTCGTGCTGATCCCGTGGCTGTGGAACACGCTCGGCAGCCATGCGAGCGTCGCGTAGAAGCCGGCCGACTGAACGGCGAAGAACAGCGTGACCGACCAGGCGACCGGGTCGCGCAGGAGCGACCGCGCACCCACCACCCGGTGCCCGGCGCCGACCGCCGCCGGTCGCCGGCGCCGGAGCTGAGGAGCCCACACCGCGAGGGCGATCACCGCCGGGACGGCCCAGATGGCCAGACCCGGCCGCCAGCCACCGCCGAAGGCGTTCGCGACCGGCACCGAGACGCCGGCGGCGAGGGCGGCGAAGCCGACGAGGCTCGTCGTGTAGAGCCCGGTCAGCAGCCCGATCCGGTCGGGGAAGTTGCCGCGGACGAGCACGGGTAGGAGGACGTTGCCGACCGCGATCGCCGCCCCGGCCAGCGCGGTTCCCAGGAACAGGAAGCCGAGACCGGGCGCGAGCCGCACGAGCAGGCCGAGCAGGAGCACCGCGAGCGCCACCGCCACCGTCGTCCGCTCGCCCAGGCGCCGCGTCAGCACCGGTGCGAGCGGCGCGAGCGCGCCGAAGCACAGGACGGGGAGCGTCGTGAGGACGCCGGCGCCGAAACTCGACAGCCCGGTGTCGGTCTGGATCCGGCCGAGCAGCGGGCCGATCCCGGCCGCGGCCGGCCGCAGGTTGGCCGCGAGCAAGACCATCCCGACGGCCAGCAGCACCGAAGTGCGTGGCCGCTGGAAACGCGGTCGATTCAATCGACCGTCTTCAGCGGATCCCCGAGTTCACCGCCCGCGAGCCACTGCGCGCCGCGGCGGTACAGGCGCGCGACGCCAGGCCCGACGAGGCCCGGCATGTCCCGCTTGACCTCGAATCCAATCTCGGACTGCACGTACCCGAGGTGACGGTAGCCGAGCGGGAAGCGCGCCAGCGCGTCCGGGTCGAGGGTCAGGCTCGCCGCGGGGTCGACCGGATCGAGCCGGTCCTTCTCGTAGATCGGCTGGCGCAGAACGATTCCCCAGCGGCCATCGCGCCGCTCGAGGAAGTCGTAGAAGCGACCCGTGCAGACGACGTCGCACTCGACGCCGTGCACCTCGGCGCGCTGGGAGATCGTCATCTTGGTCTGCGCGGTCGCGCGATGATGGGGGGAGCCGGCGGCGCCTGACGGCGGCGCCTCGGCGACGTCGATCGACGTGCCGCCGAGGAAGTGCAGGATGCTCACGCCGCGCTCGAAGCCCTCGCGACTGACCCGGATGAACTCGCGCGCGGGCCCTTGGAACCAGGTGGCCATCATGAACCCGTCGTCGTGCCAGACGGTGGCGAACCGCTCCCAGTCCCCGGCGTCTCGCCAGACCGCCCAGTTCTCGACGAGGTCCCGGATCAGCGCCCGGTCATCGGTCATGCGGTGCCCGCGCCTTGCGGGGCCGGGATCTGGCTCGTTGGAGGGATGGGCGGCCCGGGGGGCCGGCCGCTGAGGTCAGGCGTGCCGTAGGTGTGGAAGGTCTCGATCGTCTTGACCCCCCAGGCCTGGCCGCGGGCGCGCTCGGCCTGAGTCCAGACCACCGGCTCGTAGGCCGGGTCGAAGATGAAGTGGGTCCCGGTCGTCACCTCGACGCGGTTGCCGCCAGGCTCGTAGACGTACAGGAACATCCCCTGGGCGACCGCGTGCTTGGACGGTGCGGCCTCGATCGGCACGTCGCCGTCGAGGAACAGGTCGGCCGCGCGCAGCAGCTCCTCGCGCGTGTCGACGAACCAGGCCAGATGGTGCAGGCGGCCGCGGCCGCCCGCGTGGTCGGCCGTGTAGATCAGCTCGTGCGCGGCGATCGACAGGCTCATCCACGCGCCCTGCTCCGAGCCGTCGTCGTTGATGACCTGCTCGTAGGTCCGGTAGCCCATCTGCTCGGCGGCGAAGCGCCGGTTGGCCGCGACGTCGGAAGCGAGCACGTTGACGTGGTCGATCCGCTTGACGGCGGCGCCCCGGTCGACGTGGCGCTGGGGCACGTTCTTCAGGCGGGGGCGCAGGTGCTCCGGGGGCACGTAGCGATCCTGCTCGTAGAACACCTCGAAGCGGTGGCCATCGGGATCGGCGAACTCGTACGCGGGTCCGTGCCCGTGGTCGCCGTCGTTCCACCCGACCCCGAGGCCCGTAGCCTCGATCGCTTGCACCCGACGTTCGAGCGCCTGCGGGCTCCAGGCCCGGATCGCGGTGTGGCCCAGCCCGGGCAGCTCCGACTCGGTCAGCTTGAGGCCGTAGGGCTGGTACTCGCCCCACCCCCGCAGGAACACCGATTGCCCCTCCTGGTGCTCGATCTGCATGCCGAACAGCTCGACGAAGAAGCGCAGGCTGTCGTCGGGGAAGGGTGTGAGGAGCTCGGCGTGGGCGATGTGCGCGAGGTCGTGGGTGGGACTCTGGTCGGGGGCGCCTGACGACGGCGCCTCGGGCTCCCCGTCCGCGGTCATGACGTCGTCTCGACCCTTTCGCGCAGGCCATCGAGGTCGTAGGAGAGCTCGCCGGCCTGGAGCTTCAGTCGCTTCACGCGCTCGCGTTTCTCGCGCTCGCGCGAGGCCTCGAGGACTTCGCCGACCCGCTCGGGTTCGACGATCGCCACACCGTCGCCGTCGAGTACCAGCACGTCGCCCGTGCGGATCGTCGCGCCACCGACCGTGACCGGCTCACCGATTGAGCCGGGGATGTCCTTCCGGGCGCCCTTGACACGAACCCAGCGGGCCCAGATCGGCAGGTCGAGCTCGGCCAGCTCCTCGAGATCCCGGATCGACGCGTCGACCAGGATGGCGGCGGCGCCCTGCGCCTTGGCCTGGGTGGCGAGCAGGTCGCCCACCAGCGCCACCGGACGCGGCTCGGGCATGGTCAGGACGAGCACCTCGCCCGGCTGCACGGCCGCCATAGCGGCGTGGACCATCAGGTTGTCGTCCTGCCCACACAGCACGGTCCGCGCGGGGCCGGCCACGCGGCGACCCGGGATGACCTGGATCAGGTCGGCGTCGACGTATCCGCCGCGGCCACCCGCCTCGTAGACGGTGGCGGAGCCGAGATCGGCGAGCTCCTGGTAGGTCTCGGTCGCGGTCATAGCTCGCCCACCACGTTCGGGATCACCCGCTGGAACGCCTCGGCCTGGCGGATGTCCTGGTTGCCCGAGGAACGTCGGGCGTGATTGCCACGCTGGTCGGCGCGCTGCGTGTAGTAGGTCTGGAGGTACTTCTGTGCCTTCATCTCCGACATCGCTTGGAGCTTGGCCTCCATGACGCCCGTGATGTCGATGAACGTGTTCGGCGTGAAATTGCACAGCTCGGGCTGGTGGGGCTCGAACAGGTAGAACACCGGCGGCTTGATCGTCCCGAACGCGCTGGGGACACCAGCCCCCGCGGCGAGTCCCCGGGCTCGGTTCACCGCCGCGTAGGCGACGGGGTGGTCAGGGTTGAACGGGTCGGTGTCGGTGTGGGTGACGAGTACGTCGGGTGCGAATTCGCGGATCTTGTCGGAGATCAGCTTCAGGCGATCGATGTCGATGTCGAGCGGATAGTCGCCCATGTCCAGGCACTCGAACGTCGCACCGAGCGCCTGCGCGGCGCGCTCGGCTTCCCCGTGGCGGATCTTCTTGACGTTCTCGAGCGTCTGGCCTTCCTCTTTCCACAGTTCGCCCGACTCGCCGCGCTCGCCGTAGGAGAGAGCGATCACGCTCGCCGTTCCGCCGCCAGCGGTGGTGACGGCGATCGCGCCGCCCGAGCGCCACACGAAATCGGCCGAATGCGCCCCGATCACCATCAGCTTTCGCGCGCTCACAGCGGCTCCGCCCCCGCGACCAGCCGCGTGTTCACAACTGCCATCACGTACACCTCCTCCTCCTCGAAGCCCGCCTCGAGTAGCCGGTCGACCATCAACGCCATCCCGTCCTCGACGGGCGGGTTGAATACCTGTCCGAGGTCCGTCGAGAGCACGGAGTTCTCCGGACCGGTGGCGCGGATGCTCTCGATCCACCGCTGCCAGGTGACCTTGCCCGTGTGGGGCGTCGTGAAGCAGCGCTCGAGCAGGGCACCCTGCGCGGCGAGCGCGATCTGATCCTCGACGCTCAGGTCCTGGGAGGGGAACTCGGGGTGCGTGACGACGATGTTCTCGATACCGGACTCGACGGCCGCCTCGACCACGGTGAAGATCTCGTCGCGGCTGAGATGACCGGTGGCCAGCACCATGCGGTGCCGGGCAATCATGTCGAGCACCTCGCGGACCCCGGGGAGCACGGTGCCGTCGGATGCATTGACGACGGGAACCGGTGCAATCTCAATCCCCTGCTCGCGCAGCTCGAGCTGGAGCTTGACCCACACGGGCACCTTGGCCCCCGGCGGCGCATCGCGCTCGTGCGACTCGTTGACCGAATCGACGGTCGGCAGCCATACCGTGCGGGCCCCCTCGCGCGCGGCGATCTCCACCGCCAAGGGGTTGATCCCGCCCACGGCGCGGTTGAGCGCGATCGCGCCGCGCACGTCGATCCCGGGCACCGCGGCGCGCACGACGCTGGCGCGCTCGGCGGTCGAGCCATAGTGGGACTTGAGCACGAACCCGGCCATCCCGAGCTCCAGGAAGCGCTGGGCCAGCGTGATGTCGTCGACGATGCGCTCGACCACGTCAGGCGAGATGTGCATGTGGGTGTCATACGCGCCGCGCAGCAGCCCGCGGGCGCGGTCGGACGGCCGTGCGTCGTTCATTCCTGTACTCCTCTGAGCGCCTCGGCCACGTGCGAGAGGTGCGTTCGCATCGCTCGCTCCGCGGCGTCGGGATCGCCGGCGGCGATCGCGTCGATGAGCGCGCGGTGCTCGCCGAACGAACGCTCGCTGCGCCCCGGAAGCAGGATCGTGCGGTATTGGAAACGGACCATCTGGGACTTGAGGGTGGCGATCAGGCGGGCTGCGGTGGCGTGGCCCGAGATCTCGAGAATCCGGCCGTGGAGCACCGCGTTCTGGTCGGAGGCACCGAGCAGGTCGCCCGCGTCCAGCCGCCGGCGCATGTCCTCGAGGATCGCGGAGAGGTCTTCGACGTCCTCGGGCGTGGCGTTGACCGCGGCGTGACGGGCGGCCAGGCCCTCGAGGACCGCGCGCGTCTCGAGGATCTCGACCGCCTCCCGCGCGCCCACCAGGCGAACCCGGGCGCCGCGGTGGCGCTCGTGCTCGACGAGTCCCTCGTGCTCGAGGCGGGCCAGCGCCGTGCGGACGGCGGACCGCCCGACGCCGAGCTCGCGCGCGACGTCGGCTTCGACCAGGCGCTCCGAGGGCTGGAAGCGGCCGGTCACGATCGCCTCCCGCAGCCGATCCTCAGGTCGGCCCGGCTCCGTGGTTTGCTCCTCCGTCACGGGATTGTCGACAATCTCGTCTACCACGCCCGGAGAGTATCGCGCGGAGCCCGCCCGCGGTGGGGACTGGTCGAGAAATGGTCCCTAAGCGTCATGTTTCTCGGCCATCAGCCGCAGGTCGAGCGCTGGCTACGCAAACTATTCGCGTACGCAGATCAGCCCGTGCGGCCCGGGTCGACGACGGCGCCACCGTCCGCCCCGGGGGCGAGCACGATGTCGTTCTCGAGCGAGACCCACTCGCCCGCGATGGCCCGCGGGCGCTCGGGATCGTCGGACGAGCGCTCGACGAACGTGCGCAGCAGCGACGGCTTGACCGCGAACACAGTGTCGGAGTCGAGGTACTCGCTGGCGGCGTCGAACACATGCGTGGTCACCGTCTTGTAGCCGGGCGCCCGCACGATGATGTGGATGTGCGCGGGCCGCCAAGGGTGCCGCCCGGTCAGCTCGAGCATCCGGCCGACGGGCCCGTCGTGGGGGATCGGATATGGGACCGGCCTGACGGCCACAAACGCGTATGCGCCGTCGTCGCGGGTCAGGTAGCGCCCACGCAGATGGTCCTCCTCGGCCTCGGGACGCTGCACGGCGTAGAGCATGTCGGCGCCGTTCTGCCACACGTCGAGTTCAGCGCCGGCGATGGGAGCGCCGTTCGTGTCGAGGACGCGCCCGTACACCCAGGCCGGCACCCCCGCGCCCTCCTCCTGCACCATGCTCTCGCCGTAATCGCGGCGCGGCGAGCCCGGCACGTAGAACGGTCCGAGCACGGTCGACTCGGTGGCGCCGGCGGGAAGGTCGTGGGCGAGCGCGTCGACGAGCATCGAGAGGCCGAGGGCGTCGGACCAGAGAATGAACTCCTGCCGTCGTTCGTCGGTGATGTGGCCGGTGTCGGTCAGGACGCCGATCATCGTCCGCCACTCATCCTCTGTCAGCGACACCTCGGTGGCGAAGCCGTGCAGGTGGCGGACGAGGCTCTGCATGAGCTCGCGCAGACGCGGGTCGGAACAGCGCTCGAAGCTCGCCGCCGCCGCGGCAGTGATGTCCGCCGGCGTCGTCCTCGTCCTGGTCGCGGGCGTGGCGGTCACTCGCCCACCACCGCCTCGACGAGGAGGGGCTCGCGCCTCGACGCCAGATGGGGCAGCACCTCGTCGAATACGCGGATCAAGTCGTCGTGAGTCTCCACGCGCACGGCCGGGCAGCCGAAGGCGCGGGCCAGACCCCCGATGTCGACCGACTCGAACCGCGGCCACGCCGCGGCGCCACCGCTGCGCCGGGCGAGCGCGTCCATGACCGCGTAGCCCCCATTGGCGAGCACGATCAGCAGCACGCCGACGTCGTAGCGCGCGGCGCTCCACAGCGCCTGGATCGCGTAGGTCGTCGAGCCGTCGCCGAGCACCGCGACGACGGGCCGGTCGGGCAACCCCAGGCGCATCCCGATCGAGCCGGACAACCCGAAGCCGAGGCATCCGTTG
Organism: Solirubrobacteraceae bacterium; assembly: GCA_036513815.1. Lineage (GTDB taxonomy): Bacteria > Actinomycetota > Thermoleophilia > Solirubrobacterales > Solirubrobacteraceae > Palsa-465. The sequence continues at coordinate 13,868 of DATBYI010000144.1, read as the reverse complement.
GCGGTGCTGAGGAAGCCAAACGGGACGCGAACCGGGATCCGCTGGTAGAGCTCGGGCTGGCTCGAGGGACACTCCTCGACGAGCAGAGCGTCGCGCGGGAGCCGCTCGGACAGGGCATCGAGCACATGACCCGCGCGCAGCGGCTCGCCGGCCGCGGGCGGCGCCAAGGGCGCGGGTCGGCGCATCGGCTCGGGCGGCTCGCGGTCCGGCTCGGGCAGCTGTTCGGCGAGCGCGCGGCAACTCGCCCCCACCGGTGCGACAACCGCCAGCTCGCACGGGCTCCGGTGGGCCTCGTTCGGGTCCGCGGTCAGCACGGCAACGCGCGTCTCGGGTCCGATCAGCGCGACCGGCTCGTCGAACAGGTAGGTGCGGAAAGCGTTCGTCCCGACCGTGAGCACGAGGTCGTAGCGAGCCAGCGTGTCACGCATGAGTCGGCGTTGCCACTGCAGGTGGCCGGCGAACAGCCGGTGATCCTGCGGGAAGCCCACCCGGCGGCTGAAGGGCTCCTGCCAGACCGGACATCCGAGGCGCTCGGCGAGTGCGATCACGCCCTCCCAGTCCTGTTCCTCGGTCGCGCCCACCACCAGCGCCACGGAGTCCGCTCCGGCCAGCAGATCCGCGAGTTCGCTCAGCTGTGAGCCCGACACGTCGTGCGGGCGCAGGATCCGCGCGGGCGCGCCCGCGGCGAGCTCATCCGCCGGCTCGAGCCAGTCGCCCATCGGCACTACGACGAGGGCCGGGCCGCGCGCGGCGACCGCCTCGTGGTAGGCGCGGGCGATCACGCCCGGAACGTCCTGGGGACGAGCCGGCAGCTGGCGCCACACGGGATATTCGCCGGCCAGCCGCTCGAGCTGGCGCCCGGTGAGGAACGGCTCGAAGGCGATCTGGCGGCGGTCCTGCTGGCCGACGACGATGACCAGGGGCGCGCGGCAGTCGCGCGCGTTGGCAATCGCGTTGACCGCGTTGCCCAGGCCGGCAGCGGTGTGCAGGTTGACGAACGCGGGCTCGCCCCGCGCGAGCGCATACCCGCTGGCCATGCCCACGACCGAGCCCTCGTGCAGACCGAGGACGTAGCGGATGTCGGGCGGCAGGTCGGTCAAGAACGCGATCTCGGTCGAGCCCGGATTGCCAAAGATCGTGGTCAGTCCGTACCGGCGCATGACCTCGAAGGTGGCCTCGCGCACGGTCGGCGCGCCCGCCTCCCGCACGGCGGCGCCGCCGGCCGCCCGGACCTCTGGGACCGTGGTCGTGTCGGTCATCGCGGTGATCCTACTCGTCGTCCTTCGGCTGGTCGGGGCGCCGGACGGCGGCGGCCTTCGACGCGGGACACGCGCGGATTGTTCGGTGTCCGGTACTGTTCGCATACCGAACGGACGGCTCGATGGGAGGGAGGTCCCGACAAGGTGAGCGACAAGCCGCCCCAGAGTTCGGATTACGTCCAGTCCCTCGAGCGGGGGCTGGCAGTGATCCGCGCCTTTGACGCCGAGCACCGCGAGCTCGCCCTCAGCGAGGTCGCCCGCTCGACCGGCTTGACCCGCGCCGCGGCGCGCCGGTTCCTGCTGACGCTCGTGAAGCTCGGCTACGTGAACCACTCCCAGGGTCGCTTCTCGCTGCGCCCGCGCGTGCTCGAGCTGGGCTACGCGTATCTGTCGAGCCTCAGCCTGCCGGAGGTCGCGCTCCCTCACATGGAGGCGCTCGTGGCCCAGGTCAACGAGTCGTGTTCGATCTCCGTGCTCGACGACACCGACGTCGTCTACGTCGCGCGCGTGCCCACGCGTCGGATCATGAGCATCACGCTCGCGGTGGGAACTCGGCTGCCCGCGTTCGTCACCTCGATGGGCCGGGTGCTCCTGGCCGGCCTGCCGGAAGAGGAGCTCGAGGAGCGCCTGGCCAGGATCGAGATCGTGCCGCTGACCTCACACACGGTCAAGGACAAGGATTCCCTGCGGGCGATCCTAGTCACCGTACGCAGCCAGGGCTACGCCGCCACCGACCAGGAGCTCGAGGAGGGCCTGCGGTCTCTCGCCGTCCCACTCCGGAGCGCTTCGGGTGCCGTGAGTGCCGCATTGAACCTATCGGTGCACGCCAGCCGCGCTTCGATGTCCGTCCTGCGTCGCGAGTTCCTGCCGATGGCCCAGCGCACTGCGACCGCGATCGAGCAGGACCTCCGGGGCACAGGCGAGACCAGATCCTTGGACTTCGTCGGCGGCGCCTGACGGCGGCGCCTTAGTGGACTTCGTCGGCGGCTAGTCGCTCCACCACAATCCTGTGCGACCGGCCCCGCCGCGAGCGTTCGCCTGCGACTGAACAAATTGAGCCAGAAGGGGGTTTCGCCGGGCTCCCGCGGGGACAGACTCGGGTTGAGCTGGTTCGCGCGCTGCCCTGAAAGCGCCGGTGCCAGCCCTCATTAGCCCGGGACGGACGGCTAGGTCGCGATTGCGGTCTTCGTACGGACCTCGCGTTGTCAGCGAACCGACGGAGGTCCCATGGCCGTTAGCACTATTCCCGCGCGCGATTTCGCTCGTCTCCCCGATGACGACGTGCTCGTCGCCTACTACGAGTATCGGGACGCCGGCGCGCGTGAAGAGCTGGTCTCGCGCTTTCTCCCGTTCGCCCGCAAGCTCGCGATGCACTACGTCCACAGCCGCGAGCCGCTCGACGACCTCGTCCAGGTCGCATCCGTCGGTCTCCTCAATGCGATTGAGCGCTTCGAGCCCGGGCGGGGCAAGAAGTTCACGAGCTTCGCTGCGCCCACGATTGTCGGTGAGCTCAAGCGTCACTTCCGCGACAAGGGCTGGACCATCCACGTCCCGCGCGACCTTCAGGAGCGAGCCCTCGCGGTCAGCCGGCAGACCGAACGGATGTCCGCGGTGCTCGGCCGCGCGCCGACGCTCAACGAGCTCGCCGACGTGCTGAACTGCTCGCTCGAGAAGGTGATGGAGGCGATCGACGCCGCTCACAACTATCACCCGGCGTCGCTCGATGCCCCGATCTCCAGCGACGCGGAGGACCCGACCGCGCTCGCCGAGACGCTGGGCGGCGAGGACATCGGGTTCGAGCTCGCTGAACACCGCCAGGCGATCGCGAAGAGCTGGGCCGCGTTAAGCGACGTCGAACGCGAGGTGCTCGGACTGCGCCTGGTCCACGACCTCACCCAGCGGGAGATCAGCCAGCGAATCGGCTGCTCGCAGATGCACGTGTCGCGCCTCCTGCGTCGCTCGATGATCCAGCTCGGCGCCGACGCCGCGTCGGGCTGAGCGGGCGTCTAAGGGCCCGACAATTGACGCCGCCCGCCCAGCGCCCGGATGGGCGCTTGCGGTTCGCAGCTTTGGGTACATCTCTTAACGGCAGGCGCACTATGAGTGGAGAGATCGATTCACCGCGGGTCCGACTCGAACTGACCAGCCGGCCGGAGGCGGCCAGGCTCGTTCGCAGCGTGTCGAGCGCAGCGGGGGAAGCCCTCGGCTTCGACCCTGAGCTTCAGGGCGATCTGAACACGGCGGTCGCCGAGGCGTGCAACAACGTGATCCTCCACGCCTACACCGGCGGGCCGGGACCGCTCGCAGTAGAGCTCGACGCGGCGCCGGACAGCGTCGAGGTCCGAATCCGAGACCACGGCTGCGGCCTGCGCGAGGCCGCCCCCGAGCCTGACCGTCTGAAGGTTGGGCTGGCCCTGATGAGCGCCCTGGCCGACCGGGCCGAGTTCAGCAGCTCGGCCGACGGTGGCACGGAGGTGCGGCTGACCTTCCTTCACCCGTCCGACCCGCGGCCAGGGGACGTGCCGGCCGAGGCGCCCGTGAGCAACGGCAACGGAGCTCACCCTCCCTGGTCGGCGGAACGAGTGGTCAACCTCCCCGGAGACGTCGTATTGACCGTATCGCCCGTGAATCTCCTCGGGCCGATCCTCGGACGCCTCGGCCGGACGCTCGCGCCGAGCGCAGGCTTCTCCCTCGAACGCTGCTACGACGTGTACCTCCTCACCGATGTGCTCGCCGCACACGCGGAGCGCGCCGCGCAGGCCGCCGCGGTGACTGTCTCGCTCGGCGCCCGCGACAGCCGGCTCGAGTTCGCGCTGGCTCCACTACGCGCCGGCAGCAGCGATCGCTTGGACGAGTTGCCCGAGGCGAGGGCCGCGGCCCTGTCGCGCTTGACCGAAGAGGTTGCCGTCAACGCGGTCGACGGCTACGAGACGTTGCGCGTCTCGATGGGCGATCCCCTGCGCGGGTAATCGCGCTCGGGCCGGCGCCTCAGGGAGCGCCGGGCGCCTGATCGACCTCGAGCAGCTCGTCCGGCGTATCGGCCATCGTCAGCAGTTCGGCGAGCCCAGTCAAGTCGAAGAGCCGCTGGACCTGCTCGCCGCCCCTGACGAGTCCGAAGCGCCGGCCCGCCTGCAGCATCCTCTGCTGCGCCGCCACGAGGCGATGTAGGCCGGTGGAGTCCATGAACTCGAGCCCACGGAGGTCGACGATGATCAGCTCGGCGCCGGATTCGTGGGCGCGCTCGAGCGCCTGCTCGAGAATCGGGCTCGAGACGAGGTCCAGCTCGCCGCTTAGCGCGAGCGTAACCGCGTGGCCCGCGACTCGGGTGTCGACTAGGAAATCGCTCTGCATTTATCCGTATTCGATGGGCGAATGCGTGGCCCCGACCGCGACCCGTCTCTCTCGGCTCGCTCGTCGTTACCAGCGACGACGCGTCCCACCTGCCCCACGGAGCAGTGAGCTTCGCCGAAAAGCTAGCACGCGATGAGGAGCAGGCTCGCACCAGCCAAGGCACCCCACTACGCGCGATCGGACTCCTTGGGCGCACTCGTCAAATAGGTTGCGCAGAAGTCCTTATCGCCATGCTCCTTGGCGCCCTCAGCCAGGCGCCGCCGGATCGTCGAGAACAGCGGGACGTCGATGTCGTGACGCTGGGCGGACTCCTCGATCAGACGGGCGTCCTTGGCCGCAAGCCTGAGGCGAAACGAGGCCTCGAAGTCGCGGCCGATGATCGCCTTGCCCTTCATGCGCAGATACGGAAGATCGAGCGCGCCTCCCTCCACGGCATCCAGGAACAACTGGGGGTCGAGCCCGAGTCCCTCGGCCAATGCGATCGTCTCGGCGGTGCCCTCGGTCACGGTCAGCACCCAGCTGTTGGCCACCATCTTCAGCCGCGTGCCGGCGCCGGCTTCCCCGACCCAGATGGTCTTCTGACCGACCGCGTCGAAGATCGGCTGCACTCGAGCTCGCGCGTCCGCAGGGCCCGACGCGAGGACCACCAGCTTGCCGTCCTCGGCCGGTTGCTTGGTACCCAGCACAGGCGCATCGATCAGCGTCAGCGAATGGGACTGCGCCACCTCGGCGCAGCGGTCGGTGGCGGCCTCGCCGATCGTGCTCATCTGCAACCACAGGACGTCGTCCGAGGCCTTGTCAATGGCATGCTCGACCGCGTCGATCACCGCATCGCCATCGGCGAGCATGGTCAGGATCACATTCGCGCCGGCCGCCGCGTCCCGCGGCGTCTCGCACACCTGAACACCGTCGTCCTCGAGCGAGGAGGCCTTCTCGATCGTGCGGTTCCAGCCCCGCACCTTCATGCCTGAGCGGGCGATGTTTCGAGCCATCGGCAGCCCCATCGTGCTGCCGGCGCCCAGCACCGCCACCTGAATCTGGTCGGTCATCACTGCCGCTTTCTACCCCTGGGGGGGAATGAACGAACGAACGGCCCCGAAACGACACCTGACGACAGCCCTTGAGTGGACTGCCGCCAGGTGAGGGAGGAGAGGAGAGGCAAGTGCGGCCCCGGTCCCGCCGCTACTTGCGAGCGGACTGGCCACACCGGCTCTTGGGCGCTTTACCCCACGCGAATCACACCGAACCGTGGTGCGCTGTAGTTGCACAAGCCGCGGGGCCAATAGCACCACTTTTCTGAATCTCAGTGGCCAGTTTGTGGAGTTTTCCGGCCTCGCGGCTATTTGGCGAGGCCGAGGAGCTTGGCTGCGTTCTGCTTGAGCACAAGGGGCCGGACCTCGTCCTTGATCGCGAGCTTCTCGAAGTCGCCAAGCCAGCGATCCGGGGCAATGAGCGGAAAGTCCGAGCCGAAGAGCATCTTGTTCTTCAGGCGGGTGTTCGTGTACTGGATCAGGATCTCCGGGAAGTACTTGGGCGACCATCCGGAGAGATCGATGTACACGTTCGGCTTGTGCACAGCGATGGCCAGCGCCTCATCCTGCCAGGGGAAGGAGGGGTGGGCAAGGATGATGTCGAGCCCCGGGAAGTCGGCGGCCACGTCGTCGACGCACATCGGATTGGAGTACTTCAGGCGCACGCCGCCGCCACCGGGCATGCCGGCGCCGATGCCGGTCGTGCCTGAGTGGAAGAGGGCGATCAGTCCAGCCTCGGCGATCACCTCGTAGAGCGGATAGAAGTCGCGGTCGTTGGGCCAGAAGGCCTGCGTGTTGGGGTGGAACTTGAACCCGCGCGCGCCGGCGTCGATCAGCTCGCGCGCCTCGCGCACGCCCAGCTTGCCCTTGTGTGGGTCGACGCTGGCGAACGGGATCAGGACGTCCGGGTTGGCGCGGGCGGCCTCGAGCACCTCTGCGTTTCCGAGCCGCTTGCGTCCCATCCCCGCCTCGTCGTCGACGTTGAACACGACCGCGAGCATGTTCCGCTCGCGGTAGTAGTCGGCCACGTCCTGCGCGGTGGGCTGCATTGGCGCCGAGCCAAAGTAGCTCGAGGCGGCGGCGAGCAGCTCATCGGTGACCGGGTCCTGAGGCTCGCCCGAGTTGCGCTCGGCGTGCACGTGCACGTCGATCGCGACGAGCTTGTCGAGGTCGACTGGGGTCACTGGCCGCCGTACACGCGCACGAGCGACTCGGCCACGCAGGCGGGCTTGGGCGAGTCCTTGACCTCGATCGTCACCTTCGCCTTGATCTGCAGGCCGCCGGGAATATCCGTCACCTCGAGGATCTCCATGCCGCCGCGCCACTGCGCGCCGACCGGCAGCGGCGCCGGGAAGCGCACCCGATCGAGCCCGTAGTTGACCCCCATCAGCGCGTCGGTGACCTTCATCAGCTGCTGAGAGGTCGGCGCCACCAGCGACAGCGTGAGGAACCCGTGGGCGATCGTGCCGCCGAACGGGGTCTGCTTGGCCCGCTCAGGGTCGACGTGGATGAACTGATGATCGTCGGTGGCGTCGGCGAACTGGTTGACGCGCTCCTGCGTCATCTCCTGCCATTCCGTATAGCCGACGTGGGTCCCGGCGCGATCGCGCAGCCCCGCGATATCGGTCACCAGGCCCTCGGTGTTTGCGCTGGTCATGTGCCGCTCCAGAGGTCGAGAGATCGGGGACGGGACCGTATCAGGCAGCGATCGACCCCCCGTTCGTCCAATCCGGCGCGGGTGCCGCAAACGGGCGGCACCGGGCTCCGATAGGTATTCGATGCCCACCGAATCGTTCAGGGCCCGAACCGACCGGGGAGATCACTTCTCGTGCTCGATGAGCTCGGTCCTCCTCGCGCGCGTGGACGCCTTCGGCGGGCCCGAGGCGGTCGACGAGGTGCTGTGGCGGGCCGGAAGCCAGCGGACCCACGAGTACCTGTCCGACGCGACGAACTGGATCGCCTACGACGAGGCGGTCGCCCTGTGGCAGGCGGGCGCGATTGTCACTCACCATCCCCAGTTCGCTCACGCCGTCGGTGTGGACACGGCCCAGCGCATGGGCAGCTCCCAGGTGGCCGCCATGCTCCGCTCGCTTGGCTCACCCGAGAACGTCTTTCGCGCGATCGCCACCGGCGCGGCCGAGTTCACCACCGTGACCCAACTCGCGGTGGTCGACGCGGCGCCTGGTTTCGCCGAGGTGGTGGCGACGGCGGCTCCCGGCTTTCCGCGCAGCATCGAACACTGTGGATGGACATCCGGGCTGATGAGTTGCCCCTCGGCGTTGTTCGGGCTGGAGCCGGCAAGCGTGGGCCACGAGGAGTGCCAGGCGATGGGCGCCGAGCGCTGCGTGTACCACGTCCGGTGGGAGGTGTCGAGCGAGGATGAGTCGCCGTCGTCGGAGCACGCGGGCGAGGTCACGGCTCTGCGCCACCAGGTGGACGCCATGCGCGACCGACTGAGCAGCGTGTTCGCCACGGCCTCGGACCTGATCGCTGCCGACGACGTGGACGAGGTGCTGGCTCGGATCACCGACCGGGCCGCGCTGGAGGTGCGCGCGATCCGCTACCTGCTCGCGGTCCGGGTCAATTCGAACGGGGACCTCCACTGCCACCACAAGGGCTTCGACGAGGACGAGATCCCCCGGTACGTCGAGGCTCTCGGCGAGTGGGAGCCCGGGGCTGAGGGTGGACGGGCACCCGATTCTTGGCTCGTGGCCCCGATCCGCTCGAACCGGCGGGAGTACGGCCGCCTGCTCGCCCTCCGCCGTGACGGCGCGACGTTCTTCCCGCAGGAGCGCGAGCTGTTCGAGGTCTACGCGCAGTTTGCCGCGAGCGCGCTCGACGGCGCCGCCGCGCTGGCTGAGGCCAAGGAACGGGGCAACCAGGCGAGCGCGCTGCTGTCGCTGGCCCGCACGCTCGCCATCGCCGGCACGAGCGGCGAGGTCGCCCGGCGGCTGGCCAACGCAGTCCCGCTCGTCGTCGACTCCGACCGCGTCGGCGTTTGCCTGTGGGATCCCACGCGGCGCGAACTGGTCCGGCGGGCGGTGACCAGGCACGGCGACGAGGTGGAGTCCGAGCCCGCGGTGTGGGTCCCGGAGCCGGGAGGCTGGCTCGATCGCATGATGACGGGCTCGATCGACGCCCCGTTGTTCGTGGATGACAGCGTGGACGAGCGCCAGTTCCAGGAGATGCGCGACCAGTTCGGGATCGCCGCGGCAGTTCTCGTGCCGCTCAAGGCGGGCGGCTCCTTCCTCGGGATGCTCATCGTGTCGGTGTTCGACCGTCCCGAGCGGCTGAAGATGACCGCCGACCTGCTCGATCGGCTCTCCGGCGTGGCCGCCCAGGCCACGACCGCGCTCCAGAACGGCCACCTGCTCGACGAGATGACCCATCAGGCGCTCCACGACCAGCTGACCGGGCTGGCCAACCGGCTTCAGTTCACCGAACAGCTCCGGGCTGCCATCGAGGACGCGCGCCGGGAGGTCCACCCGGTCACGCTGCTGTACATGGATCTAGATGGCTTCAAGCCGGTCAACGACGAGTTCGGCCACGATGTCGGCGACCAGCTGCTGGTAGCCGTGGCCAAGCGACTCGTAGCGTGCACGCGGGAGGAGGACACCGTCGCGCGGCTCGGCGGCGACGAGTTCGCGGTCCTGATCGACTCGGCAACGGCGTCAGCCGACGCGGAGGCGGTATCCGAGCGGCTGGCCCGCTCGCTGACCGATCCGTTCGTGATCGAGGGACACGAACTGCGCCTCGGGGTCAGCATCGGTCGGGCCGTATTCCCGATCGACGCCGACGATCCCGATGGACTGTTGCGCTGTGCCGACGCCGCGATGTTCGGGGTTAAACGGCGGACCCACCCGCTCACCCATCCCCCCGCCCGCGTGCGACCGCTCGGCCGCTGAGGCACCCCTCGCTCTGATTCGCGGTCTTTTAGGCTCCGCACCAGGTGGGAACATCATGGAGCGTGACGCTCGTTGCGCTCTCAGCTTCCTATGGTGCCGGCGGTAGCGTGATCGGGCCGGCGGTCGCGGCGCGGCTTGGCGTTCCGTTTGTCGACCGCGCGATCCCGCTCGCCGTGGCTGACCAGCTGCAGGTTCCCTTCGATGACGCCGTCGCCCACGACGACCAGGTGAGCACCGGATGGCTCGAGCGGATGCTGAGCGGCTTCGTCGGAAGCGACGCCGGCGTCCCATCGCCGCTGCTTCCCGACACCTTCTCCTCCGAAGACTTCCAGCGCGCGACGGTGGAGGTCCTCCTCAAGCAGGCGCAGACGGGTCAGGGTGTGATCCTCGGGCGCGGCGCGGTGGCGCTGTTGCGGGATCGTCCCGATGTGCTGCGGGTCCGGTTGCACGGCCCCGTCGACGCGCGGGTGCGGCAGGCCATGCAGCTCGACCGCAGTCTCGACATCGAGAGCGCCGAGCACACGCTCCTGCAATTCGACCGGACCCACGCGGCGTACCTACAGAAGTTCTACGGCCTCGACATCGGCGATTGCTCGCTGTATCACGTCATGCTCGAATCGACCCGGATCGAGTTCGAGGCGTGCGTCGAGATGATCGTACGCGCCGCGCGGTCGCTCGCCGCCTCCTCCGGTGGTGGTGCCTGGTCCTTCGACTCGCCCGAGCAATAGCCACCCCCCTTGCCCGGGACGGCACGAGGCGTACGATGTCCACATGACCGCATTAGGCGTGTCATTGCTTTTGGTTGGGGCGGTTTTGATCCTGGTGGAGGCACACGTGCCGACGCTGGGCGTCCTCGGAGCACCCGGCGTCCTTGCGTTGGGGGCGGGCGCGGTTCTGGCCGTGCTTGGGCTCGGAGGCGGCGTCGTGCTGGGAGTGCTAGCGGCCCTGTTGGTCGCCGGCACGGCGGGCGGCGCGCTCGCCCTGACGGTCGGCAAGGGGGTCGCGGTGCGCCAGCGACGAGTTCGAGCCGGGCCCGAGAGCCTGATGGGGCGTGTCGGCGTCGTCCGGAGCTGGGATGGGACGAGGGGGTGCGTGCAGGTCGATGGGGCGCTGTGGACGGCGCGCCGGTCGGTGCTCGACGACTACCTTGACTCGGATGACAAGGAGCTACACGCAGGAGACTCCGTCGTGGTCGACCACCTCGATGGGCTGACCGTTGGCGTCCGTCGCGCCGAGGAATGGGAGCTGATCGGATGATTATCGCCATCGTTGTCGTGCTCGTCGTTCTGCTCGTGATCGGGCTGACCGCAGTGGGCGCCTCGATTCGCGTGCTCAGGGAGTACGAGCGCGGCGTCGTGTTCCGCCTCGGGCGAGTGATGGATATGCGCGGGCCGGGCTTGGTCATGCTCGTGCCGACGATCGACCGGATGGTCCGCGTCAGCCTGCGGACGGTCACGCTGACCGTCCCGCCCCAGGAAGTGATCACTCGCGACAACATCCCCGTGCGCGTGACGGCCGTCGCCTACTACCGCGTGGTCGATCCGAACCGGGCGATCAACGCGGTCGAGAACTTCCACAATGCGACGCTCCAGATCGCCCAGACCACGCTGCGCTCGGTGCTCGGTGGCGTCGACCTCGATCACCTCCTGGCCGAGCGCGAGAAGCTCAACGAGTCCCTTCAGCGCGTGATCGACGCCCAGACGGAGCCGTGGGGCATCAAGGTGACGACGGTCGAGATCAAGGACGTCGAGATTCCCGAGCGTATGCAGCACGCGATCGCCCGCCAGGCCGAGGCCGAGCGTGAGCGTCGCGCCAAGATCATCAACGCCGAGGGCGAGGCGCAGGCCGCGACGCGGCTGGCCGACGCGGCCGACGTGATCGGGCGCAACCCGACCACGCTCCAGCTTCGCTACCTGCAGACGCTGCGCGAAATCGGCGTCAACCAGAACACGACCGTCGTGTTCCCGATGCCCATCGACCTGATCAAGCCCGTGCTCGACGCGGTGCAGGCCGCCAGTCGCGATCAGGCGTCATCCACGGGAGCTTCTTCTGAGGGTGGCATCGGCGAGGGAACGCCTGCCAACGGCGCCCTCGAACCGGGGCAGCCGCGGGTGCTGGAGCCAGGCGCGGGTCCGGTGGCCGAAGAGAACGGGGTCCCGGCTCCCGAGGCTGAGCGCTTGCCGTCGGAGAACCGGCCTACGTAGGGCCGGGGCGGCGCCGCGCGCGGTGGCGCGGAGGCGGTGGCGCGGGAGCGCCCGGCCCGGTGGCGCGGGCGCGGTGGCGCGGAGGCGGGCTCGGGAGCGCCCGGCCAGGTCGCGCGGGAGCGCCCGGCCAGGTGGCGCGGGAGCGCTGGCGCGGGGAGCGCCACCATGCACAACGCGCCAAACCTCCCAACCCGGCGCCCGCCAAGCGCACATAAGCATCTCCACGACGCTTATGTGGCCAAGGTGCCGCGGCAATCGGGCGCTTTTTCACGTTATGCACCCGGACGGCGACCGCCTTCGCTCGCAGTAGCTGCGAGCGAGGCTGCGGCACCCGTCCGGCGGCACTCGCGATCGACGCGCGCCTCCCGACCCGCGGCACCGCAACAGAGAGCGGTGCCGCAGGACGGGTGCGCAACCGAAGCGAGCTAGTGGGCGGCCAACTTCACCGCCACCGTGCTGGCGACCTTCTTGGCATCGGTGACCTTCAGCGTGAAGGTCAGCTTGCCGGCCTTGTGCTTCTTGACCTTGGTCTGAAGCGCCTTGCTCTCGTTGACCAGCGGGCCGCTGAGCGAGAACGTGACGCTGCCGGCGGCCTTCGACAGCGTGACCACGAGCTTGCCGCCCTTGAGCGCGACGCTCTTGGCCTTGCCGCCCGAGATGCCGAGGCCCTTGATCAGCGTGGTCGTCGTGCACTTCTTCTTCTTGTTCTTGAGAGTCGTGCACGTCTTATGCGAGACGACCGCCGAACGGGAGAACGTGAGTCCGCTGGGCAGCCCGATGGCGACCGATGCGACGTTGGCCGCGCCCGTGCCGTGGACCACCTTGAGCTTCACCTTCGGGTGGCCGGTGGACAGACCGCTCGTCGAGCCGGTGGCGGTCGGCTTGACCGCGCAGTCGACGAACGTGATCGCGGGGGACACGTTCTTGGTGGCACCGCTCTGAGCCGTGAAGGCACCGCCGACGCTGGCCGGCGCACAGTCAGTGTTGAACGCCTTCTGCCCGTTTGGACCGCCGACGTTCAGGTTCAGCGCCGTGAGCGGCACATCCGGCACATTCGAGAACGTGACGGTGTTGTTGTTCAGATCGACCGCGCCATTGAGCGTGATCGCGAACGGCGGCGGGAACGCGATCGAGATCGTCGGCGTCGTGCCGGACGCCGTGAGATTCACCTTGCCGTTGGCCAGCGCGACACTCGGCACCAGCGGCGAGGTCGCCGTGGCGGTGCCGATCTGGCAACCGGTCGCGTTCAGGCACGAGGCATCGGCGCCGACGTTCGGCGTGAGCCCCTTGGGCAGGGCAAGGACGATCGTCTTGTTGGCAGAATCGGTGGCGCCCTGGGTGATCCCGAGGACCAGGCCGGCCCCGCTGTCGTGGGCGTCCTTCGTGATCGTGGCGCTCAGCGCCGGGGCGTACGTCAGGCTCGCGCACCCGGTGACGTTCAGGGGCGCCGTTGCGGTCGTCGACGTGCTTGGTGCTTGCTGCGAATCAGCCGTGATCGTGACGTTCGCCGGCGGGGTGGGACAGCTCGTCGGCAGGCGCAGATCGGTCAGCGTGAAGTTCATCTCGCTGATCCCTGCGGACAGATTTGTGAACGCGACGTCCAGTCCGGTGGCGGTCAGCGAAACTGCCGCCGTCGTGAGCGCAGTCCCGGTCCCGTTGTTCACCACCTCAACTCCGCCGGCTGCCCCCGAACCGCTTGGCGCCGCGACCAGATACTCGGTCACCGGGATCGCTCCAGCGTTGAGCGAGCCGGTGCCGATCTGGCATGCCGAGCTGGCCGTCGTCGCAATCAGACACGCGCCGCCGTTGATGTTCGCGTTGGCGAGCAGCCCCGGCGGAAGGGCAAACGTGACGTCTTTCACCGAATCGCCACTCGTCGAATTGAACGTGGCGTTGAAGCCAGTCGCTGGACTGCTGCCGGCGGTCGTGCCGGCCGTCTGGTCGAGCGAGAGCGCGGGGGTGAAGTCCGCGAGCGCTGTGCCGGGCAGCACAGCAAACGCGGCAACCGCGCTTAGGAGCCCAAGCAGGGCGCGCCTCGGTCGTGATGACACTTGGCAGATACCTCCTCTAGAACGATGTGCTTCGCGGAAGCCCTCCGCCCCTGTCTCCCACCACGCC